>DASZPK010000220.1:0-9665 GCA_035550335.1 Chthoniobacteraceae bacterium
CCGAACACACAAAAGGACGTGGCGGCCCAAACAAGCCATCGCATAAAACCCATTGCTGGCGATCATTTTCACTCCCGATCGTGTAACGCAAAGTCCTCACGAACCGCATCGTCTCCACGTGTTTGCGGCGGGCCGCCGCAAACGGCACGCGAGCCGCGTGCGCTCCCCAGAGTTCGCCGCGCCGCGCCGGTTGCATGAGTCATTCGCCGTCTGCATCGGCGCGGCTTGACTTCCCGCCCTCCCTTTCCCAAAGTCGTGCGACTTTTTTCACGCCAAATCCGATTACACCTTGCTTATGGACATCGATACTAAAGCTCTCTCACGCGCCGCCACCGAAGCCCGCGGCCTCGCCATGGATGCCGTCGTCGCCTGCCAATCCGGCCACCTCGGCCTGCCGCTCGGGTGTGCGGAAATCGGCGCCGTCCTCTTCGGCCACGCGCTGCGCTACAACCCCGCCGAGCCGAAGTGGCTCAACCGCGACCGCTTCATCCTGAGCGCCGGCCACGGCTCCATGTTCCTCTACGCCTGGCTCCATCTCGCCGGTTACCCGAAGATGGACATCGAGCAGATCAAAAAATTCCGCGCATTCGGCTCGCTCACACCCGGCCACCCGGAATTCCACGAGACCCCCGGCGTCGAAGCCACCACCGGCCCGCTCGGCCAGGGAGTGTCGAACGCCGTCGGCTACGCCGTTTCGCAACAAATGGCCGCCGCCCGGTACAACACCGACACGCACAAGATTTTCAACAACCACATCGTCTGCCTCGCCGGCGACGGGTGCATGCAGGAAGGCGTCGCCATGGAAGCGATCGCCTTCGCCGGCCACCAGAAGCTCGACAACCTCATCCTCATCTACGATTCCAACGACGTCACCCTCGACGCCATGGCAAACGTCACCCAGAGCGAAGACACCGCCAAGCGCTTCGAAGCCATCGAGTGGAACGTCCAGACCATCAAGGGCAACGATCTTGAAGCCTTCGACGAGGCATTCCACAAAGCGAAAGCCTCGCGCGGCAAACCGCAGCTCATCATCGCAAAAACGCTCATAGGCAAAGGCATTCCCGAAGTCGCCGGCACCTCGAAAGCCCACGGCGAAGGCGGCGCGAAATACGTCGAGGCCGACCGCAAAGCCCTCGGCCTCCCCGACGAACACTTCTTCGTCTCTTCCGAGACCCGCGCCTACTTCGCCGAGCACACCAAAAAACTCGCCGCCGAATACGACAAATGGAGCGCCCTCTACGCCGAGTGGCAAAAAGCCAACCCCAAGCTCGCGAAGGGACTCGCCGCCGGCATCGCCCTCGACGTGCCGACCGACCTCCTCAAGCGCATCCCGGAATTTCCCGCCGACGCCAAGCTCGCCACCCGCAAAGCCGGCAGCGAAGCCCTCCAGCCCATCTGCGAAGCCGTCCCCACATTCGTCTCCGGCAGCGCCGACCTCCACGGCTCCACGCTCAACTACATCAAGGACGGCGGCGACTTCAACCCCGCCAACCGCGCCGGGCGCAACATCCACTACGGCATCCGCGAGCACGGCATGTGCGGCATCATGAACGGCCTTGCCTACGACGGCCTCTTCCGCCCCAGCGGCGCCACCTTCCTCGTCTTCGCCGATTACTGCCGCCCCTCCATCCGCCTCGCCTCATTGAGCGGCCTCCCCGTCGTTTACATCTTCACCCACGACAGCGTCGGCGTCGGCGAAGACGGCCCCACCCACGAGCCCGTCGAGACCGTCAGCGGCCTGCGCGTCATCCCGCACCTCGACGTCATCCGCCCCGCCGATCCCGAGGAAACCGCCGGCGCATTCGCCGCCGCCCTCCTGCGCACCGACGGCCCCACCCTCCTCGCCCTCACCCGGCAGGTCGTCCCCATGCTCAACGAAATCTCCGTCGCCGACCGCCGCGAAGGCGTCTTCAAAGGCGGCTACATCGCCGTTCGCGAGAAAGGCCCGCTCAAAATCATCCTCATGGGCGCCGGCAGCGAACTCCAGCACGCCATCGCCGCCGCCAGGGAACTCGGCGACGGCATCCGCGTCGTCAGCATCCCCAGCTTCCACCGATTCGACAAACAACCCCAGGCCTACCGCGAAGAAATCCTCCCCGCCTCGTGCGAAAAGCGCGTAGCCATCGAAGCCGGCGTGCCGGATTTGTGGTGGAAATACGTCGGCCTGAAAGGCGCAGTCGTCGGCATCAGCCGTTTCGGCATGAGCGCCCCCGGCAACAAAGTGATGGAATTCCTCGGCATGACCGCGAAGAACGTCGTCGATGCGGCACGGGCGCTGTAGGTTTTTTTCACCACGAAGCGCACGAAGAATCGTAAAACGTCGTCAGCGTCCGGTATGGTCGGACCTCCGGGCCGACCGCCGCGCGTGAATAACACGTCCTATTAGTGCGTCGGGCTGCCCGGAGGTCAGCCCCTACCGGTCGCTGGCTGAGATGGGTTTGAATTCGTGAACAAAACCCGGAGCATTTAAATATCGCATAGCCTATGATTCGAGTCCCCGAGACTCGACTCTGGGAGAGGCAGAGGGGCGAGGGCTGCAAATGCCGGACATTAGCCGGGGGTGCGAATCCTTGGTTAGACAACCGAAAACAACCAAGATCCCTGAAAGGGCGACGGAAAACGCACGCCTATAGTATTGGTTTCGTCGCTCCCAATTTGGTAACGAATAAAGTACATGCCTTCCAATAAATACAAACCTGAAGTCCCTCCCGTAACGCGACGCATTCCAAAAGTGGTTTTCCATCCCCGTTACGGCGACGAGATCGTATCGACCTCCTGCAAAGCGACCCCGACCGAAGTCCGGGCCTCTTACAGAAACGCCCGCGCATTGGAGATATTCCCGGAGTCGGCGATTCGCGCCGATCCAAGGAAACAGAACCACGAGTACACCGACCTTCAGCACTTTTATGCCGACATTTTACTTCGTTGCCCCAAATGCCGGCGGAAGTTCATCTTTTTTGCCCGGGAGCAACAATTCTGGTATGAGCATTTGAAAATCCATGTCGGGGTAAAGGCGCGGTATTGCTGGGAATGCGCGGAGAAGAATCGGATCGTAAAAGCCGCCTATGCCCGTTATCAGGAGTTTGGCTCCGTGGCGGAGCCTGACAATGACCGGCTGCTGCAGCATGCCGAAGACCTGGTTGTGCTTTACCGCGCAGGACGATTGAAGAGGTTCGACCGTCTCGGTGAGCTGAAAAACCAATTGATCCGAAGAAACATCCCTGAAGATCAATGGAACGATCTGATGACTCTCATAAAGGGTTGAGCGCGAAGAACGTCGTCGACGCGGCCTGGGCGATTAGTGCTGATTTAAGAATTTCCCATTGCTCAAAAAAGATTGTCTCTTTGACCTAAATCCACGTTGTGAGCATTCCAAAACCCCTCAATGTCAGACATTTCCATTTCAAATCCTGGTATACCACTTTTCTTGCAAACGAGATTCCTCCAATTGCTGCCAAGTCGATTCGTAAAAATTGAATCCATTCGTGCGCCCCTCTGCATGTCCATGGCGATCCAAAACACTGTCGGCGTTGGTGATTCCCGGAGTTGAGTAAAAACGTTAGCGGTTAAAAAAATGAAGTATTTTATTTCATTAAAATCACGTCGCAGCGCAAGCATAGCCGCGTGAATAAAAGCCGCTGGCGGTAACGAAAAGACGCCGTCATTGGCCAGAACAAGCAGCCCGCAATAATCATCCAATTTCAAATATCGTTTGGTTTCACGAATCTGAACATTTGCTTTTTGGATTCTGCGTTTTATCGACTTCGTCTTGATTTCAAAAATTTTGTTCTGAAGTTCATTCGGCCACTCCCGCCAGTTGCTTTCGTCAATATTTGTAATCTTAATTTTACCGTCGAGGTGCCACGCTTTAACAAGATCAGTGACCTTTATTGCATTATTTTCGCTGTTAATATTGTCTTCCGTCAAACATTTGAGTTCAGCAATAATTTTTTCAAAGTGAAAAACATAATCGGCGTTTTCAAAGTCTGGAGATTTTGGGAGTACATCATCCAGAACTACACCGCCGTGGTTTCGCACCAGTTCCGCAAATGTCTCCTCAATGTTGATTCTGGGGTAAGGCATTTCAAAAGTTACAAGAGTGGCTACTGCGGCGTCGCATCAGGGTACGGCCCAAGGAAGCGCTCTCCGTTGAAGTGGACCATGTGATCGGGATTGTCAGCGATCCAGACTTCAGATTCCCATGAAATTTGCGCGGCGAAACTTTGCATCGCGCGACGGTTTTCGAAGGCGGTGACGAATACCAGCCCGGCTTTACAACCGCCGAATAGCTCCTTCAATTCCGCTCTTCGCTTGAAATCAACCGGACCTGCACTGGTGACCGCCTCTATAAGCAGCAGCCAGTTGCGACGCGTGTCGTGGACGATCACGTCAGGCATTTTCGCGGCGGGAGCAACGATGACGCCGAGATTTTTCAAGTAAGTGGCGTCGTAGTGAAGGAACTTGCTTTCTGTGTCCCCGATGTAAACCACAGTTCCACCCGGGGAGAAGCGGGAGCAAAACTCCTCGATGATTTGCTTGATGAGCGGATTCTGGCCACCTGGCGAGAGCGTAATGGATTTTCCCAAGGGAAGCTTCACCGGGATTCGCGCCAAGTTTCTTTGTTTCGCCACCCCAGCGATAATCTGTTCACGCTTGGCAAGGTAAGTCTGCAGATTATCCGCCCACGCCACGGAACCGTAGGTATGAATCAGTGCCAGCGCCGCTGGTTCAATCTGATAAACAGTCTTGCCGCTGTTGGTTGGCCTGGCCGCGTCATCCGGGTTGCGCAGCAACAAGCCGGCGTTTACAAAATACTTCACCGCTTCGTCACGAATTGTTTCACGCGTGTTAGGTGCGTAACGCACCCGGTAATTTTTGCTCAAAAAATCGATGATTGGTGTGATGCCCCGCAAGGGGTTCGATGCGGCGCTCCAAGGCTTCTTCGGGTCCAAATCGAGCAAAGCGAGAAGCGTATAGGCAGCAACTTCGTTGGCCTGCCGTTCCCGGAATCCCAAGGCGCGGAGTATCTCCGTCGCACCGGACAATTTGATGGCTGTCGCGCTCTTGGCCATTAGAACAGTTCTTTCTCGACCAGCGCATCAAGCTCCTCTTGTCCGGGGAATTTCGAGCCGATTTTGCTTCCGAGCGCTTCCAGACTGGCGCGTGACGGATATTTAATATTTCTGAGGTCGGTGGCGTTTACCTGCGTGTGCCCGTTGAATTGCCGAAAATATTGATCGACCACGGTCGAATTCAAGAAAGCAGTCAACCCTTTTGCCATTTTCAGCGTAAGGCCATTTCCCCGCTGATGAAAGTAGTTCAAGTGGTTTTCAAAACCAACCCAAGGCGCAGAGTGTTTGCGGCCGTCGTAAATGCAAGCTACCACTCGTTTTTTTTCCTCCTTGGTGGAAAACCGTTTAACCAAAACGTAAATGCCGGAAGGAACAAGAAGGTCGCGTTGTAGAGCATCGGTACGGATCGCATTTGGCTTTCGACCATGCGGTTTCGGCCAATCGATAAAGCCGCCGTTAAAATGACAGGGATAAATCAGGGGAAATGTGTTGTTGCTCTCATCTTGTGCCAGTAGATCACGCGCCCTGAAATCGACAACCCGACCGGTTGAAACTTCAATCTCCAATTTTTCCAAAGGAGATTGCAACCCTTTCATCCGCTGCCGCGAAGATTCCTGTGCGTCACTGGTGACGAAATGAATGAATGACTCCGGGTCGCGCGGCGAAACAACTTCCGCGTAGGAGCATTGCCGCTGGGTTGCACCGTTCAAATTATCCGTGGAGAGAATCACGCTCGCGGGTTTCTTCGTCGATTTTACCGCATGTAAAATAATGTTTTCCTGCAAGACTTGAGCTTCCCGGAATGTCTTGGAGCGAGATTGGAAAACATGAAGACGACGCAGCGACATTGCCTCCAGAAACATTTGGCGGAACGGTTTGAAGTAAGTGCCATTGCAGAAACTGCGCGGTGTGATGGCGACCATTTCCCCATCATCGGCGAGGAGTTTCGCTGCCAATGCAAGGAAACCCGTGTAGAGATTGCTGGTCTCGATCCCCGCAGATCTCAACAACATCCTCGCGCGGGAATCGGACTGAATTTTCCGGTAGGGGGGATTTGTAATTACCGCATTGAACATCCTTTGGGGAGTCGCGAATAAACTATCGCGCGTCATGTCCGCTCCGAATGCGATAAAATCCTCGTTATGGACTTCGGATTCAAAGTGAATGCCTGCATCACTGCAAAGCCACGCGCAGCGATCGTATGTGTTCCGCAGGGCGCAAATGACTGCTGCATCCATCTCAAAACCGGTAACCGAGATTCGGCGCGGAGGTTTTTTGCGCGCACACAAATTCGCGACCAGATTTTCCGTCAAGATGCCTGTGCCGGCTCCGGGATCGAGCAGGGTTATGGTGTCGGCGCTCAACTCGAACATTGAAGCCATGAAAGCCGCTGTCGAATGAGGAGTGAGAAATTGCCCCAATTCTTTGCGGTGTTCACGCGAGGGCTGCAATTCGAGGACCGGCTTCACTCGCTAAATCATAAGCAGTGAATTTTGTTTCGCAATAACGAATGAATCAGCTTTCCCCCGTAGCTGAACTTGTGAGGCGTTTGACAACTTCGTTCAGCGCAATCACCTCGATATTCTTCGGGCACTCCGGCCAATTGCGCCGCTTCGCTTTGAATGCGCTCAGTCCCTTTTCACCACGCCCGTCTGTTGAAGCTGCGTCCGCGCCTCGATAAGCGCCCTGCCCATTTTTTGCAGCTCTTCCATGATGCGGATTTTCTCCTCGAAGGGGAGCGCGGCGAGCGCCTTGCGGCGGGCGGCTTTTGCGCGGTGGATTTCCTCGAGGGTGGTTTTCATGGCGACAGGAAGCGTTTCTTGAATTCCTCCCAAGCATGCTCCAGGCCGTGCCGTTTTGCAATCGCCAGCAGGCGGGCCTCGTCGAAGCCGCTTTCCTCGACGAATTGCACGAGCCGGGCGTGGTCCTTGGGGCGGCCGGTCTTGAGGCAGATGGCCATGAGGTGCTCGCGCGAGAAGATATGGGTGGGGACGCGGGAGATTTCGATGGGGATCGCCTGCTCGAGGGCTTCGTCTTCCAATGCGCTGCCCGCTGGCAGGAACTGCACTTCCCAACCTTCGATGAGTATGCCCTCGCGCTGCGGTTGATAGCCTTTGTCGCCCAAGTATCGGTAGATGGGGCCGAGGTCCACCAACCCGCTTGCGCCTGTCTCCCACGCAATGAAAACATCGAGATCGAAGGTCGTGCCGGGTTCGATGTAAAGGAACGCGGCGACCGCTCCGCCGATGGCGTATTTGCCGAAGACGCCATCCTGCTGCATCCGGCCCAGGACCTGGAGCGTCTTCTCGAAATTCATGGGAAAAGAATACACCGGATTTCGGCTTAATTGCCAAGAACCGTGTTTCCAATGCCGAGCCGTTTCACCGCCTCACTCAGCGCAATCACCTCAATATTCTTCGGGCACTCCGGCCAGTTGTGCTCCCAGCAGACAATGATGTCGCAGCCCTTCGGATCATGCCGGTGCGTTTTGAAATTCCGGCTCGCATACTCGAATTCGATCAGCACATCCTGCCACGCGGCCACCCGTCCGGTGCGACGCTTCGCTTTGCAATCGGGGTAGGCATTCTGGATCCGCTCGACGGCAAACCCCAGCCGTTCCGCCAGCACGCCAAACAGATACACCACCCCCTGCTCGTTCGAAGGCGCATGCCACAGGCTCGGCAGACGCAACTGGTCGCCGTAAACCGGACGGTCCCGCATCTTCCGCGCAGCCCCCGGCGCCGGCATCTGCAACGTGAGCGGACGCCGCCGTCCGTCGGTCGGCGGCGGCAAAGTCCGCACCAGCTCGAGCACATCCGCCCATTCCTTGCGCCTCCGCGCATACCGCCGGAACGCCGATGGCACATTGTGCCACGCCCCGAACTGCCGCCGGAGCAGCGTCGCCTCACGCGGACCATGCACCCGGTATTCGCTCTCGCTCGGCAGCCGCCCCAGCTTGCGCACCACCTCGCCCCATTCCCCCAGCAGCGTCCCGGGATCGATGGGCTCATGATACGCCTTGAACTTGAACCCCGCCCCCTTCAGCGCCTCTTCCCAACTCGAATAATTGCGCAAAAGATCGTTCTTCTTCATCTTCGACTTGGCAAAAAAAGCCCGGACACTGATCCGCTTCCCGCCATTGGCCGCCACCGCTTTCCGGATCGCCGCATGCAGCGCCTCCTTATCCGCATAAACCCCCCATCTCATGCCTGCCCCCTCTTGTTGCCGCCGGACCAAAAGGCAAGCGAAAAAAGTAGCCGTCTGCCTGCGCCAATAGAATCAATTGGGAAATTGCCGGATGACGCTTCCATGGAGGAAATCGCCGACCGGGTGGAATTTCTGGCGGCGATCCAGAAGGGAATCCATCAGCTCGACCAAGGCGAGGGAATCCCACACGAAGAGATCAAGAAGCAGCTCGCTTCATGGAGTTGGAATAGACGGTCACGTTAACTCATCGCCAAAACATCCTCCCAAACGAGAGGCCAGATCCATCTTTCCTTGTCGGCGAATGCAGCGGGATCCTCTTTTTCCAAGCGGGCAATGATGGAGCGGATGCTTGCGCGCGCTTCTTCTTCGGGCGCATCGTCAGGAATCTCGCTCGATGAGAGAAATGCCTCGATGAACTTGTCGAGGCGTTGGACGGAGGAGTTCATGAATTGATCGCCGGGTTTGCCATCGCCGCTTTCGTGCCACACCGTTCCATCCGGGGCGAGGTAGACTGCATATTCGTAGTCCTGGCCGATGACGAAGATATCCGGCGAATCGCAATCGTAGGGGCCGAACTCGAATGTCGTGACGCCGACGTTCAACGGAAGGCCGCGCGTCATGAGAAACGTTTTTGCGGAATCGGGGATGGTGTGGTCACCGAAGTCCGCAGGCGTCCAGATGTAGCGCGGGGCGGGTGTCATCTCTGCGTATGGGGATAATTTACCGCAAAGGACGCGAAGGCCGCAAAGGGATTGTGAGCGGCGCTGTTAGTTATTTTCCATTGCCCTGAAGTCCCGTTTGGGCGTTAGTATTTACCCTTTCCCTTTCTTTCCATTTTTTATGACGTCGTCCATCTGGCAATATGCGAATCCTCAACTGCGCGAATTGGTCTCCTACGAGCCGGGCAAACCGATCGAGGACGTGGCGCGCGAGATCGGGCTGAGGCCGGAGGAGATCGTCAAGCTGGCGTCGAACGAGAATCCGCTCGGGCCGTCGCCCAAGGCGCTGGAGGCGATGCGGCGCGCGGTGGAGCGGGCGAATTTTTACCCGGACGGGGGCGGCTACTACCTGCGCGAGGCGATTGCGAAGAAATTCGGTTTCGGGCGGGAGAACATCATCCTCGGGTGCGGAAGCAATGAGGTGATAGAATTTTGCGGCCACGCCTTCCTGCAACCCGGCGATGAAGTCGTCACCGCGGACCACGCGTTTGCGGTTTACAAGTTGATGGCGCAGCTCTTCGGCGCGCGCACGATCGAGGTGCCGGAGATCAATTACGGCCACGACCTCGAGGCGATGGCTGCCGCGATCACCCCGCGCACCAAGGAGATTTTCGTCGCGAACCCGAACAACCCGACCGGCACGCTCGTGGGCCAGGCCGAGATCGAC
>DASZPK010000221.1:0-3654 GCA_035550335.1 Chthoniobacteraceae bacterium
ACCGGGTATCGACACTTCGCACTCGAGGAGCGCCACTGGAAAATCGCGCCGGAGCAGCGCCTGGAGCAGCGAGAAATTCATGTTGCCGATGCAGACGAATTTCGAGGCGATGCCCGACTGGATCGGATGCGGCAGCAATTCCGGGTGCTCGAGGTAATCGGCGCCGTCGTCGTATTGCGCGAGGGTGATGTGGTGCGACGGCGAGGTGATCGCCGTGAGCGCGCCCTTGAGGATGCGGCTGTAAAACGGGTCGGACGGCCAGTCAGTGATGCTGCGGGAGACAAGCAGGCAGAGGTCGCCCAGTTCGGGATACATGCGGACGACCGCACGGAGGTCGTTCGGGATGTAGCCCAGCTCGCGGCACGCCTTGAAAACGCGCTTGCGGGTTTTTTCGCTGACGCGGATGCCGTAGTCGCGGTCGTTGAGCAGGGAAGAGATCGCGCCTTGGGAAACGCCGGCGGCCTTGGCAATGGCGGCCATGGTGATCGTCTTGTTGTAAGGATGAGTCAACGCTGCGAGAGAGCGGCTTTCAGAGGCGCCATCATGGCCCGGCTCCGAACCATCTTTATTAGCTGAGGTCATGTAGGAGGCGATAGATGGTTTAACTGGTTGATCATTTTGAAGGCGCAATGTTTCTCATAATTGTGAGAACAAGTCAAGCAACGATGAGAGTCCATTATCCCAGAAATTAGAATTAACAGAGATTCTGGACAGTAAACGCCACTATGCTCTGTACTATGCTCGCTTCCGTGATAATCTTACTTGGAAAAAGCTTTATCCTTCAGGTTGCGATGACGACTGCGATGGCTGTGATGACTGCGATGGCTGCGACGGATCGGGCATGATTTTCTTGACCAAGCGGTCGATACCGTCGTGTGCGAATTGGCTGCTGGGATAAATCTTCTGGGCCTTCAGATACCAAGCGAGGCTGGAGCCCTCCTCGTCCTTCTGCTCCAAATCCTCCGCGGTGCGCAGGGTGTGGACGAAATCGGGAGCCTCCGTGGTGAGAGTGGCGCGCATATCGTTCAGTTTGCTATCATCGGGGAAATCGCGGTAGGCAATCTCCGCGGCCTCCCATGCGCCTGCATAGTCGCCCGACTTGCTGCGAATGTCGGCCTCGGCGAGGGCGGTCTCGATTTTCTGCATCTGGTCGAGCACTTTCTTGAGCGAGTCGGCGCGCTTGGGATCGAGCGTGACGGCGGCGATGAAGCGCAGTTTGTCGTCGTAAATCTGGCGGTAATTGTGCTGGCTCAGCAACGTGTCGAAATCGATGAGCGCCTTTTCCGCCGGATTGCCCTTGTCGTTCATCAAGGTGGTGAAATCCTTGAGCTCGGGATTGCGCGGCCAGATTTCCACGGCGGCGGTCAATTCCTGCTCGAGCGTGGCCTTGTCGCCGCTCACCATGGCGTTTTTCGCCTTGGCGATGTGCAGGTCGGCAACGGTCCTCGCGGTCTCAATGGCGGCCATCGGCTGCGAGTTGTCAAAGTCCTGCGCGGTCACCTCGAGTTGTTTACAAATCGATTCGGCGAGCGTGTAGTCCTTCACGTTGATGGCGGAGACGAGTTGGTTGCTCTGCTGCACGAATTTCAGCGCCTTCTGCTTCTCTTCGCGGGGGAGGGTGCGGACTTCGGGCATGTATTCGCCCACCGTGAACGCCTCAGCGAGCCGCTTGGAGGCGCCTTCCAACTGGTTTTTGTCCACCAAATACTGGAATGCCTGCACGCCCTCGCGCACGTCGCGGATGGCCTCGTTGGCCATCGAGTCGATGGTGGCGACGGTCGGCGGCATGCCGGTGGTATTGGCAAAGAGGTCGTCGGTTTTCTTGCTCATGTTGAGCTTGTCGTCGCCGTCGCTGAACACCGCGCGGTAAAACCGCGTGGCCATGAGCACATGCTGGAAGCGGCGCTGCATGAAAAATTGCACGATCAGCGCCTGGAACTCGATCTTCATCTGGAGGCTGTTGAGTTCCTTCTGGAGCTGGTTTTTCTTGATGACCGCGTTCAACTCCGCGATGCGCTGGGCCTCGGGGAGCGTTTCCGCGTCGCGCTTGGCGTTTTCATTTTTCGTAAAGGCGTCCTGCGCGGCCTTGTTGCGGGCGTTGGGAGCGGCGTCCATCGTCAGTCCCTGCGAAATCACCTGTGCGTTCCATTCGTGTTTCTTGAGTTCTTCCTGGAAGGCCACATTCGCCTGGTCCATGCGCGCGCCCTGGTTCTGCGCGCGCCACGCGCTGTAAACCGCGTCGGCCAGCGCGTCGCACAAATGGGCGTCGATGTCGTAGTTGGAGGCCTTCGGCAGAAGCGAGAAGGCGTCGTCCACGGTCCTGACGCTCTGGTTTCCGGGAGCCAGGTCGTCGAGGATCTGGCGGATGATCGCCTGGTAGGCCTTGTCGTCCGCGCCCGTTTCCTCGGGAGCGTCGAGGTATTTTTCAAAACGGGCCTGGAAGAATTCGTTGTTGGTCACGTTCCAGCTTTTGCCATCCCACGTCATGAGGTTGGTGCCGGGATCAAACAGCGGCACATCCTTTCCCAGAAAACCGCCGCCCTGCGGCTTCTGCTGGGCGTTTCCGCCCGCGGGCAGACCTGCGCCCGCGCCCTGCTGGGGAGCCGCCGCGGGTGCGGCGCCACCGCCGCTGATATTGCCAAAGGGGCTCGCGGGCGCGCCGCCACCGGCGCCGGGGATGCCGCCACCGGCGGGTTGCAAGACCTGCGCATGCAGGCCAAGGGTTGCGGTAACCAGCACAATGGAGGAGAACAGTGTCGTTTTCATGCTTTGGTGATTCCTGAAACCGTCAATATACCTTTATCGCCTACTTCCACTTGAAAGTAAAATTTTTGTCCCTTCTGGATATTGATGTCATTGAATTTCGGCGGCACCAACAGCGGCAGGCGGTCCTCCGAGTTGCTGCTCCCGCCGTTGTCCACGTCCACCTCGATGATCCGCCCCTTGGTGGCAGACCAATCCAGCGAGGATTCGAAAACGGTCCCGCGCACTTTGTAAGTATTACCGCGCAGGGAGTTGGCGTTGGTAAGATAGTCGTGCGTGTCGAGCGTGGTGAGCGTGCGGTAGGGATCGCGCGCGACGTTGTAAAGGTAGTAACCGCCCGCCAGCGAGGCGACGATGAAAACGACTACAAGGACAATCCAAATGGGGTTGGCGGAGGAACTGGCTCTGCGGGGCATCGGTCTAACCTAGTTATCAAAAATGGCCTTGTAAAAGATAATTAATTCATTCCCAGCGGCTCGCCCGGCTGCCGATGTAGGCGAAGAAGAGGCCGAAGACGACATGGCTTGCCAGCACCCAGACGCAGAGTTCCAGCGGCGAGAGCTTGGTTTGCGTCATGTCCTGCACCATGTCGTAAAACCTTGTGTCACGCATCGTCTCGATGAATCCCGACCAGCTCCAATAGGAGGCGATGAAAGGGCGCGTGCACTGGCCGATGAACTTCGGCAGCGCAAGCACCGCGCCGGAAAGCGGCAGCTGAAACCCGACGAGATAGATCGAAACCAGCGACGCCTGCTCGGCGGTCTTCATGTTCGCCGAGATGCCGAGGCACACGGCGGTCATCGCCGCATTGGCGAGCATGAGCAGGGCGATCTGGCCCATGAGGTCGCCTTGGAAATGGCACACCACGTTGACGAACACCGCCATCCAGAT
>DASZPK010000222.1:0-2733 GCA_035550335.1 Chthoniobacteraceae bacterium
GCTCGACCATACGAGTCTCCAGGACCCGATCGCGGAGTTCGCGGTGATTCCCGAACCGGGGACCTACGCAATGATCTTCAGCGGCTTCGGCATGCTGGTCGGCTTCCAGAGGCTGCGCCGCCGCTCACGCGGCAAGGCGAAATAACAATCAAGTTTTCCGGGGCGTACGCCTGGAGAGAAATTGCAGCCGCGCTTACGGTCGCGCACCGTAAGCGCGGTTTGTTTTACAGGGACGTGTTATCCGCCTGCCGGGCAACGCACGGAGGCGCGCCGCTTTTTAAATTCGGCCCGGGGTGTGGGAAAAATGGTTAAGAATTTCGCCCGGGGGCACGTGGATGAGATCGCGAGGGAGGACGTGGGTCAGGCGGACGCGGAAGGCGGGATGAACACCCTCGAGGATGGCGGCGTTGATTTCGGCGGGCGCGGCGAATGCCCATGCCTCGGGGCGGTGGTGCTGCAGCAGGGAGGTGATTCGCCCGGCGAGATGGCGGAAGTTGCGCGTGTCGAGTTCGGCGAGGAGGGAGTTGCGTTCGGATGCGGCGTTTGCGTGGACGCCGGCGCCCGAGATTGGGAAGGAGCCGGCCTTGTCGGTGACTTGCTCGGCGAGGCGCTGGTGGGCCTCGGCGAAATCCGCGGTATCAGCCACGCGGGGGGTTGGTTTGCGGACGGAGCGGTCGACGGAATAAGCAACCAAGCGGCCCCGATCCGCGACGATGATAAAAGAGGGCGGTCTCATATCGTACCGGTACAACAGGTTTCGATTTTCGTAGACGATTGGATGCATTGAAAACCGGAAATCGCGATAAAAAAGAGCGCCGGGTGGTTGTATTCACACCCGAAAGCATGGGATTGTGCGAATTGGAGGTAAGAGTCACATTTATTCATGGCCACGCCCCAGCTCCCGGATGATCCGCTCTGGTTCAAGGATGCCGTCATTTACCAGATGCATGTGCGCGCTTTCTGCGATGGAAACGCGGACGGCGCGGGGGATTTTCGCGGGCTGATCGGGAAGCTGGATTACCTGCGCGCGCTCGGGGTGACGGCGCTGTGGCTGCTGCCGTTCTATCCTTCGCCGCTGCGGGACGACGGGTACGACATCGCGGATTATTATTCGGTGCACCCGGCGTACGGGACGATGGAGGATTTCAAGGAATTGCTGGAAGCGGCGCACCAGCGCGGGTTGCGGGTGATCACGGAGGTGGTGATCAACCACACGAGCGACCAGCACCCGTGGTTCCAGCGGGCGCGGGTGGCGCCGGCGGGGTCGCCGGAGCGGAATTTCTACGTGTGGAGCGAGACGGCGGACCGGTACGCGGAGGCGCGGATCATTTTCAAGGACTTCGAGCTTTCGAACTGGACGTGGGACCCGGTGGCGAATGCGTATTACTGGCACCGTTTTTATTCGCACCAGCCGGACCTGAATTTCGACAACCCGGATGTTAAACAAGCGGTATTGGATGTTGTCGATTACTGGCTCGGGATGGGGGTGGACGGGCTGCGGCTGGACGCGATCCCGTATTTGTTCGAGCGGGAGGGGACGAGCTGCGAGAATTTGCCGGAGACGCACGCGTTCCTGCGGGAACTGCGCGCGCACGTGGACGCGAAGTTCAAGGACAAGATGCTGCTGGCCGAGGCGAACCAATGGCCCGAGGATGCGGCGGCGTATTTCGGCAACGGCGACGAGTGCCACATGGCATTCCATTTTCCGGTGATGCCGCGCCTTTTCATGGCGCTGCAAATGGAGGACCGCCTGCCGGTGGTGGACATCCTCGACCAGACGCCGGCGATCCCGGCGAACTGCCAGTGGGCGATGTTCCTGCGCAACCACGACGAGCTCACGCTGGAGATGGTGACGGACGAGGAGCGGGATTACATGTACCGCACCTATGCGGCGGACCAGCGGGCGCGGATCAACCTCGGCATCCGCCGGAGGCTCGCGCCGCTGCTCGGCAACAGCCGGCGGAAGATCGAGCTGATGAACCTGCTGCTCCTCTCGCTCACGGGGACGCCGATCATTTATTACGGCGACGAGATCGGGATGGGGGACAATATTTACCTCGGCGACCGGAACGGCGTGCGCACGCCGATGCAATGGAGCAGCGACCGCAATGCGGGGTTCTCGACAACGCGGCAGCAGCAGCAGCTTTACCTGCCGGTGATCATCGACTCGGAATACCATTTCGAGGCGGTGAACGTGGAGACGCAGGAGGCGAATGCGTCGTCGCTGCTGTGGTGGACGCGGCGGACGATCGCGATCCGGCGCAGGCACAAGGCGTTCAGCCGGGGGACGATTGAGTTTTTGTTGCCGGACAACGGGAAGCTGCTGGTCTACGTGCGGGAGTTCGAGGGGGAGGCGATCCTCGTGGTGGCGAACCTCTCGCGCTTCACGGAGGCGGTGGAGCTCGATCTTTCGCGGTGGGCGGGATGCACGCCGGTGGAGGTGTTCAGCCAGAACCGGTTTCCGAAGATCAGGGAGCAGCCGTATTTTTTCACGTTTGGCCCGCACAATTGCTACTGGCTCGCGCTCGAGCCGGAGACGGCCGCGGCGCAGAGCGGCGCGGAGTATACCTCGCCGCTCCTGGAACTCGAGCCGCGCTGGGAGCCGGTGCTCGCGACGATGGCGGGGCCGGTGTTCGAGGAGGGGATCCTGCCGTCGTATTTGAAAAGCTGCCGGTGGTTTGGGAGCAAGGCGCACATCGTGCGGAGCGCGCGCGTGGCGGCGACGCTCCCGCT
>DASZPK010000223.1:0-11655 GCA_035550335.1 Chthoniobacteraceae bacterium
GCACGTTCGAGCAGGTCGATTACATCAACGATTCCAAATCCACCAACCTCGACGCGCTGGAAAAAGCGCTGCTGTCGGAGACGCGTCCCATCGTGCTCATCGCGGGCGGGAAGGACAAGGGGTTCGAATTCGACACGATCGCGCCGCTCGTCGCGCAGAAGGCGCGCCACGCCGTGCTCATCGGCCAGATGGCCGACCGCATCGCCTCCTCGTGGCAGGCCGGCGTGCCGTGCGAGAAGGCGGCATCGCTCGCGGATGCCGTGCGGCTTGCGCGCGCCCATGCGCAGCCGGGCAATGTCGTTCTCTTTTCCCCCGGCACTTCTTCCTTCGACATGTTCAAAAGTTACGAGGACCGCGGAGACCAGTTCCGCGCCCTCGTTTTATCCATGAAATAATATGAAAATACGATTCGTCCAGAAACGGAAACTCAAGGCCGCAACGGCCACAATGCGGCCTCGCGGCATGTCGCGGGAAACGTCGGAAGGGCAGGAGCCGAATATCAGCTTTGGCCGCGCGATCATCGTGGTGGTGGTTTTGCACCTCGTCGCGGTCATAGGCATTTGCGTCTTCAGCAGCCTCAAGGCGCGCCGCATTGCGATGCAACAACAGCAGGCCGCGCAATCGCATGCCGATCCAGCCGCGAATCCCTCGCCCGTGGGCGGCGACACTGCGGCGTCGAGGACGGTCGCGCAGGATCCGCCGCAAACCGGCGCGTCCGCGCCCGTCGCATCCACGCCCGCAAAGCTGCAAGCTGCCGCAGTCGCTCCTGTGCAAAATGTGAAGACAGTAGCGAATGCGTCCGCTTCATCCGTAAAGGACTCGGGCGAGCTTTACACCGTGGCGAAGGGCGACACGCCGGTCTCCATCGCGAAAAAATTGCACGTGAATTACGACGATCTCCTGAAGCTCAACAAAATCAGCGACCCGAAGAAATTGAAGATCGGCCAGAAACTCCGCATCCCGGTGAAAAAGAAAGCCACGTCCACCACGCAAACACCCGTGGCGGCGCCGGATGAGGACGACGAACAAATGTCCTGACCAACGCCCATGCTTCGCAAAATCGTCATTTTCCTGCTCCTTGTCCCCATCGTCGTGGTAGTGCTGAACGTCATCGCGGTCGTGGGCATTTGCGTCTTCAGCGGCCTCAAGGCACGCCGTATTTCGATGCAACAGCAACAGCAGGCGGCGCAAGCACATGCCGATTCTTCCGAGAATCATTCGCCCGCGGCCGGCGACACTGCGCCGAAGATTGTGGCGAATGTGTCTGCTTCATCCGTCAAGGATTCGGGCGAGCTTTACACCGTGGCGAAGGGCGACACGCCCGTTTCCATCGCGAAAAAATTGCGTGTGAATTACGACGATCTCATGAAGCTCAATAAAATCACCGACCCTGCGAAATTGCAGGTCGGACGAAGATTGCGCGTGCCCGAACAGCGAACAGCCGGCGAAACGAACGTGGCTGAAAATTAAACAATATCCCGAAGAATCATGTATAGAAAGAGCGTCTATTTCCTGGTAATCGCGGTGGCGATCATCACCGTGCTGGGGATCGTCATGCTCTTCAGCACCAGTGCCTTTGCCCAAGGGACGCACGGGGATGAGTTTTATTTTGTAAAACGCCAGGCGATGTGGCTGGGGCTGGGCGCGGTGGCTTGCGTCATCGGCTCGATGCTGGATTATCATTTCTGGCAGCGTCATTGCTGGGTGCTCTTCGGTGTCGCCGCGCTGCTGCTCACACTCTGCCTCATTCCGCACGTCGGGCTGCGCATCAACGGCTCATGGCGCTGGCTCGGCGCGGGGCCGATCCGCTTCCAGCCTTCCGACATGGAGAAGCTGGCGGCGGTCTCGATGCTCGCCTGGTGGTATACAAAATATGAAAAGGAAACCAAGGAGGCGCTGCGCGGCTTCATTTGGCCCGCGCTCGTCATGGGCGTGCCGCTGCTGCTCATCATGCGTGAGACGGACATGGGGACCACGGCGCTCCTCGCCGCGACCATGTTTGTGGTGATGTTTGTTGCCGGCGCGCGGCTTCTTTACCTCGCGCCGCTGCCGGTCGCCGGCCTCGCCGGAATGCTCTATCTCGCCAGCCACATGAAAGGCCGCTCCGAGCGCCTGCTCGCGTTCCTCGACCTCGAAAAATACGCCGATGGCGCGGGCTTGCAGCAATTGCAGGCGCTCATCGCATTCGGTTCCGGCGGTGTGGGCGGACTGGGGCTGGGCAACGGGCGCCAGCGCTTTTCCTACCTGCCCGAGGCGCACACCGATTTCATTTTCCCCACGCTCGGCGAGGAGTTGGGGCTGCGTTTTACATTGTTGGTCATTTTTTGCTACATCATGATCATCCTTTGCGGGACGCTGATCTCCATGCAGGCGCGCGACCGGTTCGGGATGCTGCTCGGATTCGGGATCGTTTCCCTCGTCTCGATCCAGGCGGCGGTGAACATCGGCGTCACCACGGCGCTGCTGCCGAACAAGGGCATCGCGCTGCCGTTCATCAGCTATGGGGGGTCGAACCTGCTGTTCTGCATGCTTTGCGTCGGGATTTTGATCAACATTTACCGGCAGGGTGTCGGTGAAAAACCTTCGGACAAAACCACCACCAGATTACGGTCACGTGTCACCCCCCGTATCTAACCGCACCATGAGGATCGCGATAGCCGGGGGCGGGACCGGCGGACACCTCTTCCCGGCGCTGGCCGTGGCCGAGGTGCTGCGCTCGCGCGGCCACGAACTGCTCATTTTCATCTCCGAAAAGGAAATCGACGCGCTCGCCACGAAGGACCGCGGCGAATTCCGCTTCGAAAAGCTGCCGGGCATCGGCATGCCGAAAATTTTTTCGCCGGCGATTTTCAAATTCCTCAAGCAATTCAACGCCGGGCTCGCGCCGTGCCGCGCGATCTACCGCGAGTTCAAGCCCGACGCCGTGCTCGGCATGGGCGGGTTCACCTCGACCGCGCCAATCCTCGCCGGGATGCTGCGCAAAATCCCGACGTTCGTCCACGAGTCGAACGCGATCCCGGGAAAGGCCAACCGCCTTAACGCGAAGATGACGAAAGCCGTGCTGCTCGGCTTCGCCGATTGCGCGAAATATTTTCCGAAGTCGCGCTGCGAAGTCACCGGCACGCCGATCCGCCGCTCGCTCGCGGGACGCGTGCCGAGAGAGCAGGCACTCGCCGCATTCGGCCTCAAGCCGGATAGAAAAACGCTGCTCGTGATGGGCGGCAGCCAGGGGGCGCGCGGCATCAACAAGGCGGTGCTCGACGCGCTGCCCGAGTTCAAAAAAGACCCGCTCCAGATCATCCATCTCACCGGGCGCGAGGGCGAGGCGGAAGCGATCGCCGCTTACAAACAGGCGGATTTCCCCGCGTATGCCGCCGCGTTTTACCACAAGATGGAGGAGGCGTACAGCGCGGCGGATTGCGCCATCTCGCGCTCGGGCGCGGCGAGCCTCGCGGAGCTCTCGCACTTCGCGATCCCGTCGATCCTTATCCCGTATCCGCACGCGGCGGAAAATCACCAGGCTTTGAATGCGGAAATATTTGCGCGCGCGGGCGCGGCTGAGGTATTAGTTGAAGCCGAAACGACGGCGGAAATCCTGTCCGCAAAAGTACGCGCGCTGGTTGGGGACACCATGGGACTTCAGCGCATGTCCGAGCGCTTGAAAACCCTCGCGCCCGCGGGGGCCGCGGAACGGGTGGCCGACGTCATCGAGAAATTTCACAACTGAATGGAAACTGGAAAAACACTCGCGGAAAAGCTCGTGAAGGGGGGATTGAAAATCCACCTCATCGGCGTCGCCGGCTCCGGCATGAGCGGCGTCGCCGGCCTGCTGCTTTCGCTCGGGCATCGCGTGAGCGGTTCCGACAAGGTGACGACTGTCGAGACAGAGCGGCTGCAAAAGCTTGGGCTGCAATTTTATTTGCAGCACCGCGCGGAGGCGGTCACGGGCGTCGATCTCGTAATTTACTCCTCGGCGATCAAGCCTGGGAATGTCGAGTACGACGAAGCAGTGCGCACCGGCCGCGATCTCGTGCGGCGTGCCGAAGCGCTCTCGGCGATCCTCGAATGCAAAAAAGGAATCATCGTCGCCGGCATGCACGGCAAGACCACGACCTCCTCGATGGCGGCGCATGTGCTCCGTGTCGGCGGCGCGCAGCCGTCGCATTATGTCGGCGCGGAAATCCCGATCCTCGGCACAAACGCGCACTGGGACAGCGCGGGGGAATATTTCGTGGCCGAGGGGGACGAGAGCGACGGCACGCTCGCGAATTACCGCACGGAGCACTCGATCGTGCTGAACATCGAGGAGGAACACCTCGATTATTACAAGGACCTTGCGGCCATCGAAGTGGTTTTCAACCAGTTGCTCGACCATACGCGCGGGAATGTTTTTTACTGCGCCGACGATGCGAATGCGACGCGCGTCTGCTCGGTGCGACCTCGCGCGATTTCGTACGGCGAGAGTGCCTCGGCGGATTACCGGTTCCAGACGGTGCTGTCGAAGGCGTTCCGCTCGCAGTTCAAGGTTTTCCGCAACGGGACGTGGCTCGGGGATTTCACGCTCAATGTTCCCGGCCGGCACAACATCAGCAACGCCACCTGCGTCATCGCGCTCGCCACGGAGCTCGGAATCGCGGTCGAAAAAATCGCGGAGGCGTTCGAGTCGTTCCGCGGGGCGAAGCGGCGTTTCGAGGTGAAATACCGCAGCGACAATTACATGGTCGTGGACGATTACGGGCATCACCCGAGCGAAATCCGCGCGACGCTCAACACCGCGCGCGCCATCGGCGCGAAACGGGTGTTCGTGATGTTCCAGCCGCACCGGTATTCGCGCACGATCGCGTTGAAGGATGAATTCGGCGCGGCATTCATGGAAGCGGACGGCGTTTACATCACCGACATCTATGCGGCGAGCGAAAAGCCGGTTCCCGGCGTGAGCGGCGGGACGCTCGTCGACGCCATCGCCGCCACGGGGCAGAAGGGCGCGGTCTACCAGCCCGACCGTTTTCAAATTCCCATCGAGATCGGACGGCAATTGCTGCCCGACGACATGGTGCTGAGCCTCGGCGCCGGGAACATCCACGAGCAGGGGACCGCGCTCGCGCAGGACCTCGCGCGACTGGAGGAACTCCAGGGCGTGATGGGCCCCGGCCTGATCCGGCTCTACGAACCGCTTTCCAAACACACCACGCTCCGCGTCGGCGGACCCGCGCAGTTCTGGGTCGAGCCGGAGACCGAGGCCGGCTTTGCCGCGCTCGTGCGCCATGCGATGAACAACAAAATCCCGCTCATGGTCATGGGGCGAGGCTCGAACCTGCTCATCCGCGACGGCGGCATCCGCGGCGTAGTCGTTCACCTTTCTCGCGGCGAGTTTCGCAAGATCGAGGTGAAAGACGGAGAGATCATCGCTGGCGTCGGCGTTAAATTAAAGGAACTCGCATACGCCGCGCGAGACGCGGGCATCGCGGGATTTGAGTGGATGGAGGGCATCCCGGGGAACGTTGGCGGCGGCCTGCGCATGAATGCCGGCGCGATGGGTGGCGAGACTTTTGGGAACGTCGTGAGCGTGCGTTTCCTCGACCCGAATTGCGAAATCCACACGAAGACGCCGGCGGAACTCGAAGTGCATTACCGCGACGTGCCGAGCTTGAAAAATAACTACGCGCTCTCCGCCGTGTTCCGCGGCAAGCCGGGCAAGGCGGAAGAGATCGAAAAACTGCTCGATGCCTCGATGCAAAAGCGCCGCGCGTCGCAGCCAAAGGAATCGAGCGCCGGCTGCATTTTCAAAAACCCGGCGCAATGCCCCGCGGGGAAACTGGTGGACGAACTCGGGCTGAAAAACCTGAGCATCGGCCACGCGCGGGTTTCCGAGGTGCACGGGAATTTTATTGTGAATGACGGCGGCGCGCGCGCGTCAGATGTGATTGAGTTGATCGAGAAAATCAAGGCGACGGCGTTCAAGGAGCGCGGCATCCACCTCGACACCGAGGTGCAGATCGTCGGCGAAACAGCGGGACTGCATGAGCAAGTTAACTAACAAAAAGATCGCGATTTTGAAAGGCGGACCGGGCTCGGAACGCGAGGTATCGCTCGCGACCGCGGCGGGCGTCGCCAAGGCATTGCGCGGCCTCGGCGCGGATGTGAGCGAGGTCGATGTGACCGGCGCGGATTTCGTTTTGCCGGAAGGGACGGAGATTGCGTTCAACGCGATCCATGGAACCTTTGGCGAGGACGGCGAGATCCAACGGATTTTGGAGGAGCGCGGCGTGGCGTACACGGGCGAGGGGGTCGAGGGGAGCAAGGCCGCGTTCGACAAAATCCTCTCGAAGAAAAAATTCATCGAGCACGGCGTGCCGACGCCGGGGCACGAGGTTATCAAGGCCGGCGAACGCCCGGCGATGGGGCTCCCGTGCGTGGTGAAGGCGCCGCGCGAAGGCTCGAGCGTGGGAGTTTACATTGTTAAAACAGACGCGGAGCTTGAGCCCGCCCTGCGCGGCGCGGCGCAATACAGCGATGTGCTGCTCGTGGAGCAGTTCGTGAAGGGGCGCGAGCTCACCGTCGGAATCCTCGGGGATCTCGCACTGCCCGTCATCGAGATCCGGCCGATGCAGGGCTTTTACGATTTCAAAAACAAATACCCGTTCCTCAACAAACAGGGGAACAGCGGCGCCGACCATCTCTGCCCCGCGCCGCTCGACCCGGGGCAGACGCGCCTTGTGCAGGAGACCGCGCTCGCGGCGCACCGCGCGCTGGGGTTGCGGGTTTATTCGCGCGTCGACGTGCTGCTGCCGGAAAACGGCGGGCCGTCGGTGCTCGAGATCAACACCATCCCCGGGATGACGGAGGCGAGCCTGCTGCCCGAGGCGGCGGCGGCGGCGGGGATCAGTTACGCGGAACTTTGCGAGCGGATCATCGAACTCTCCCTCGCGCGACCCGGCTAAAATGAAACGGCGCACCACCACAGGCAAACGGAGAACCCCGGCGGGCAACCAGCGGGTCTCGACGACACGTCAGCGAAAGCAGCAGCACCTGCTCGACGTGAAGGTGCGTTCGTACAAATTCAAGCAGCAGCGGAACCGGAAAATCCTCAACGTCTTTTTCAAGCTGATCCTGGTCGCGAGCCTCGGCGCGGGCGCCTTCTACGGCGCGCGCGCGTGCATGAACCGCTTTTTCTGGCGCAATCCGGACTATACCCTCGCCACCATCGAAATCTCCGACGATGGCTCGCTTTCTCGCGACCAGATTCTCAGGGCCTCGGGCATCCGCGAGGGCGAAAACATTTTCTCGATCAACCTTTCAAAAGCGCACGACAGCCTTGCCGACCTGCCGGAAGTCGACCACGTGGAAATCGACCGCGTGCTGCCGGGCAAAATCAGCATTGCCATCACCGAGCGCAAACCGATCGCCCGCCTCACCGCGAAGGCAACCGACGACCTGAACTCTCCCGGCGCGTTCCTGATCGACCGCAAGGGGACGCTCATCAAAAGCAAAAATCAACCTCTCCGCGAATATCTGCGCATGCCGGTCATTTTCGGGTTTGCGACCGACAAGCTCGAGGAGGGGCAGGTGCTCGATGCGCCGGAGATCACCGCGGCGCTCACACTCGTCGACATGAACTCGGACAACACGCGCTTTCAGGTCCGCAGCGTTGACGTTTCGAAAGGCTATTGCATGGTCGTCACCAACCAGAACCACATGCTCATCACCTTCGGCCTCGACCACATTGACCGCCAGCTCGAGCGGCTGGGGTGGGCGCTTGATTATGTCGGAAGAACGAATAAAATTCTGCTTACCGCGAACCTCATGGTGGAACACAATACTCCGGTGACTTTCTCCCCGACGGGCGACGATGCCGTGAGCGACACCCCTCCGCCGGCGGTCCCCGCGGCCCAATCCCCCAGAGCCATATCCACATCCACGCCGGCCCCGGTGAAGAGGCCTACCCCGGCAAAAACCCCGACCCCGGCGAAAACCCCGAACTTGAAACCTTTAAAAACGCCCGAGCCCGTGAAACGGGCCCAGCCGTTTTATCCAACGAATTAAATGGGACGCGACAATATCATTGCAGGATTGGAAATCGGAACGTCGAAGATTTGCGTGGTCGTCGGCGAATCGAAATCCGACGGCTCCATTAAAATCCTTGGCGTGGGCCAGACCCCGTCGCGCGGCGTGCGCAAGGGGGAGATAGTCGACTTTGACACCGCGGGCAAATGCGTGCGCGAGGCCATCGCCGACGCCGAGGAAAAAAGCGACGTGATGATCGAGAGCGTTTACGTCGGCATCACCGGCTCGCACATCGCCAGTTTCAACAACCGCGGCTCCGTGCAGGTTCCCGAGGACCAGGAGGAGATCGGCGAGGAGGATTGCGAGAACGTCCGCACGAACGCGAAGGAAGTCAGCATCCCCGCGCAGAATTTTTTCCTGCATACGATCCTCCAGCATTATTACGTGGACGGCCAGGACGGCGTGCTGAACCCCGTGGGCATGATGGGCTCGAAGCTCGACGCCGATTTCCACATCATCCATGGCATCGGCACGCGCGTGAAAAACGCGATCCGCTGCGTGCGCGAAATCCCGCTCGAGGTCGAGGACGTCGTGTTCAACCCGCTCGCCGCCGCGCAGGTGGTATTGAGCCAGAACCACAAAATGCAGGGGGCCCTGATGATCGACATCGGCGGCGGCACGACCGATTATATTTTGTACGTCGAGGGGGCGGTGAAGCAGTGCGGCGTGCTCGCAATCGGCGGCGACCACATTACGAACGACATCTCGATGGGCCTGCGCATCCCGATGGCAAAAGCCGAGAAGCTCAAGGTGGAGGAGGGGAGCGTGATCCTCGGCAACTGCCTCCCCGGCGAGACCGTCACGCTCAAGGACGAGAGCGGCTTTGCGGGCAAGGAGATCGAGCGGGAGACGTTAAACACCATTATACACATGCGCATGAAGGAGACGCTGGAGCTTCTCAAACGCGAGCTGGAGCGGGAGAATTACCTCGATTTCATCGGCGCGGGAATTTTCATGACCGGCGGCTGCAGCATGCTCAAGGGGATCGACCACCTCGCGGGCGAAATCTTCGGCATGCCGGTGCACACCACGCACGCGCAATCCATGTCGGGCCTTACCTCCGCTTTTGAAAATCCGCAACTGGCCACGGCCATCGGGCTCATCAAGTATGCCCAGGCGGTCGAGTCGGACAAGCCGTCGGGCTGGCTCGGCAAGATCAAGCGGAGGATTTTCGGAGTGCGGTAAGAAAAAACAAACCGGTGAAAACAAAATGATTGAATTGAATCGCAACCAGTTGGACGCCCAGGCTATGGGCGGCACGGTGAGGGTGAAAATCGTCGGCATCGGCGGGGCGGGATCGAACGTGCTCGACCGCATCGTCCTCGACGGGATCGGCGGCGTCGAAATCGTGGCGATCAACACCGACGTGCAATCGCTCACCAGTTCTGTCGCGACGCAAAAAGTCCAGCTTGGGCGCTCCGCCACACGCGGCCTCGGCGCAGGCGGCGACCCGGAGGTCGGGCTCGCAGCGGCGGAGGAGGCCGTGGATGAGATCCGCGAGGCGCTCGAGGGAGCGGAGTTGATTTTCATTTGCGCGGGGCTTGGCGGCGGCACCGGCTCGGGCGCTGCGCCCTTGGTCGCGAGTCTTGCGAAGGAACACGGCGCGCTCACCATTGCGGTTGCGACGATGCCATTTTCATTCGAAGGCAAACGCCGCGCATCACAAGCGGAGGACGCGCTCGCCTCCTTGCAGGAATCGGCCGACGCGGTGGTCTGCTTCGAGAACGACCGCATGGGCGAGGCGGTTTCGCCGCACGCGGGCGTGCACCAGGCGTTCGTTGCCGCGGACCAGACGATCAGCCAGAGCGTGCGCGCGGTGCACGAGATTTTCATGCGGCGCGGGATCATCAACATCGGCTTCGACGACCTCGCCTCCGCGCTGAAAAACCACAATGCCCGCTGCCTCTTCGGCCATGGCGAAGCCGAGGGCGACAACCGCGCACACGAGGCGCTCGAGCGCGCTCTGCGCAACCCGCTCATGGACAAGGGCCGCATCCTCTCCGACGCGCACAACCTGCTCGTGAACGTCGCCGGCGGTCCCGGCATGACCCTGAACGAGGTGCAGATTTTGATGGAGGAACTCGGCCGCCACCTCGGCGACGACACACACATCCTCTTCGGCACGGCGGTCGACCCGCGGCTCGGGGGCCGCATGTGTGTAACATTAATCAGCTCCGTGGCGCTTGGCGCCTCAGCCGCCGGGAAGCCCGCGCCCGCGCGCATCACCTACACCGCGCCGGCCCCCGCGCGTGTGCGCGAAACCAAGCCTGCACCCGCGCCGGTGGAAGCTCCCGCCGCCAAACCGAAGCGCGCGGCAAAACCCGAGCCCGCCCCGGTGGAACCGCTGCTCCGCGACGATTCCAACGAGGAAGAAGAGGAAACCGAAGTGCCACGCCCACGGCCCATCGTGGTAAAGATGAATCCGCCGGTGATCGAGCAACCCCCGGCCCCTTCTCCCGCAGCGGCGCCCGAGCCGATCACGGCGAAAGCCGCGAAGGCGCCGGCCAAAGCGACGCAGGAACGCCAGGAAACACTCTCATTCGAGCCGCTGAACCGCGGCCGTTTTGAAAAGAGCGAGCCGACCATCGTGAACGGCCAGGACCTCGATGTCCCGACGTTCATGCGGAAGAATATCAAATTGAAGTAAGCCGGTGGCTTATATCATTTGCCGCCTTGTTGGGGCGCTATGATATCCATCTTGTGCGGGCCGTCGACCGAGATGGTATCATCCTTGTTAATACGGACGATGCCCTTCGGCACGTCGATGGTTGAGCCGTTGGAATCAAACACGTATACCCGGCCAGTGACTGTGCCGGTCCAATGCTTCTTGTCCGCCGAGTAGGCTCCGTCCGCTTTGCCATCATAATAGATTTTGTAACGTCCTGTCTGGATGAGTTGCGCGTGGGAAAGCCAATCTGCATTTGGCGGCTCGGCGGTAAGAGATGGGCTGAAGTATGCGGCGACGACTGCCGCGACGGTGCAGAAGAGCAGTAAGAGGATGTTTTTCATGGGTTGGTTTTTACAATGGGGCATCGATTAGCAGCTTGAGATGTTGGAGGTAAGCGATGCGTTTGTTCAGCTTGCGCGTTTGGCTTTCATCGGGATGCGTGTCGCGCAACTGGCTTTGCGCGAGCGCGATTTCCTGCGTGATGCGCGCGCTCACCCATGGGTAGAGGCGTGTGATTTGTCCGGCCTCGACGGCAGCTTTGGTGAGCGTTTCGGATTTCGCGGTGTCGGCGGGCGTCGGGTTGTCGGGCAATTCGTATTTGAACGCCTTGTCCACGGTGATGATGGCCCTGCCGATTTCGAGTGCATCGCGGTCTTGGTCGGCGGCGTGGGCGGCTGCGGCTGTGAGGAAAAGCGCGAGCGACGCCGCTGCGAATCGCGGGAAGGGGATTTTCATGCCGCGGGCAATGTATCGCGGCGGCTGGCGTTGCTCCAGAAAGTTTTACACTCGCGCGGATCCGCCGCATTCGTAAGATGGCGCGGAGGTCATGAGCAGCGATCCGCGACAATCCCCGGCGTCCCAGCCATCCCGCGAGCGCCGGATGGCCGCGGGCATTTGCTTCGCGCTGGTTGCGTTGGTATGGC
>DASZPK010000224.1:0-5270 GCA_035550335.1 Chthoniobacteraceae bacterium
CGTTTCGTAATCGCGTCGGCGGTGAGTTTGTTGACCGTGAGGTCGAAGCGCTGCCGGGGCGAGACGCCGCAGACCGTAGCCGGTCGGACGTTCACCGTGCAGAAATCCGGCGAGGAAGCCGCAACCACCAGCCACTCGGACAGCATTTTGTATTTGGAATAATAGGTGATTGGCGCGGGCTCGAGCAGTTCGTTGATTTCCGATTCGTCGCGCGCGCCGAAGACGCTGCTGGAGGAGGCGCTGATGAAACGCTGCACCCCAGCCTCGCGAGCGAGCGCGAGCATCATGCCTATGGCGTCGAAATTGACCTGGCGGGTGAGAATCTCATCAATCTCGCCGGTGGGATCGTTCGAGATGGCGGCGAGATTGATCACAACCTCGATGTCGCGGAGCGCTTCCTGCACATCGCGCTCATCGCGAATGTCGCCCTCAACCATCGAGAACCGGCCCTTCCATTCACCGAAGCGGGAATCGGCTTGCAGCGCCTTGAGGCCGGAATCGGTATAAAGCATGCGGTCGAGGACGCGCACGGTATGACCGAGTTCCAATAAATATGGGGTGAGCCGGCTGCCAATATAGCCGAATCCCCCGGTGACAAGAATGCGTTTGTTTGCCATAAAATCGTGTGTAACTACTACGGTTTGTGGATATAATCGAGCGGCTCTTTGCTCAGGGCGTCGAGATTTCCGCGAACCCAGGCGATGGTCTCTTGAATGCCGGGCTCCAGCTCGACCTTGGGTTCCCAATGGAGCGTGCGGCGCGCCTTGGCGTTGTCGAGCAGGTAGGCGGCGTCCTTGCCGGGGCGGTCTCCGACGACCTCGGCGACCTTCTCAAAAGCCGCGCCCATGAGCGTGCAGATTTTTTCAACGACCTCGCGGATGGAAATATTGAGCGTGGTTGAAAAATGGTAGGCCTCGCCCGGCGTCCCCTCACGCGCAACCCGCAGGGTGCCGTCCGCCACGTCGCGGATGTGGATAAATGACCGCACAGAGCGGCCGCCACCGTGAAGCTGGAGCTTTTTGCCAAGCAGGATGTAAAGGATCGTGCGCGGGATGATGCGGTAGAGTTGCTGGCCGGGGCCATAGACATTCGCCGAGCGGGTGAAGGTCACGGGAAAATTGTAGTTCTTGAGGAACGTGCGCAGGTGGAGTTCGCACGCGGCACGCGAGGCGGCGTAAGGCGTGCTCGGGTTGAACGGCGCTTCCTCCGGCACGAGGCCGCTGCAGCTTCCGTAGACCTCCGGGGTTGAAACGTGCACGTATTTTTTCAAAAAATCGAACCGGCGGAGTTGGTCATGCAGGAGGACATTGGCCACCACGTTCGTCTGGTACCAATGCTCCGGGTGCTGCCAGCTCTCGGCAACCATGCCCTGCGCGGCGAAGTTCACGATGTAATCGGGGCGGTAGGCCTTGAGGGTTTCGGCGAGCTTGGTGGCGTCGACGTTCATGTCGAGCTGTTCAAACCGAAAGGCGCCCTCGTGCTTCGCCCATTGATACGGCAGAAATTCCTTGATCGGCTCCGCGGAACGGCTGATGCCAAGGACATCAAGGCCGTGCGACAAGGCGTAGGCGACAAAATGACTGCCCGAAAATGAATTACTGCCAAGGACTGCTATCTTTTCCAAAATTTAATTCCCGTGTTTTTGTTGTTTCGCCAGCGACTGCGCGAGCATGTGACACACGGCAAGCTGCATGTCCTCCACGATTTGCATGTCATTGATGGCAAAGTGAATCGCCACGTCTGCCAGCGCCTTGCACGCCCCGCCGGAGTAGCCGAGCAGCGCGAAGGATTTCATGCCGAGTTCCGTGGATTTCTTGAGCGCGTGGACCACGTTGGGCGAATTGCCGCTGCCGGATAGGACGACCAGGATGTCCCCTTTCCTGCCGAAGGTGGCGAGTTGCGCGGAGAAAATATTGTCGTAGCCGATGTCGTTCCCGAGGCAGGTGACGACCGCCACGTTTGCCGGGAGCGCCATGATGCGGATGCCGGGGCCGCCTTCCTTGGCGATCACGTAAAGCATGTCATTCGCCCAATGAACGGCGTTGGCCGCGCTGCCGCCGTTGCCGCAGATGTAGACATGATTCCCTTCCTTCCACGCGCGTACGAGCTCGCTTTCCAAGGTCGCGACACCGCTCCAATCCTGCTTTTGGAGGGCATCGGCGAGCCGCGAGGCGTAGCCGGAAAAGCTCGATGTTTCGGAATCAGGGGTCATGGGAACGATGAAACTAAGGGGTAGCCCGGAAAAAATCCAGTCCCCCGTTGAATTTTTCAGGGTCAGGCGTTTACGGCGTCGATTTTGTCGCAAACGTAGGAGGAGAACGGAATGGCGCAGGTCCAGCCTGGGGAGACGGCATTCAAAACATGGGTCGATTTTTTGTCCCCCTCGACGAGGAAATCCATCTCGAGCTTGCGGGTCTTGATGTTGAGCAATTGGGCCCGGATGCCCGGCTCGCCCCAGCGGGTGTAATTTTCGGGGCGAACATCGGTGGCGAGTTCAGCGGCCAGGGAGACGAGATGGGGGCGGGAGTATTTGCGCAGTTCCTCGATTGCGAGCTTGTGGAAATCGAAGTCGGAGGAAAACATGAGGCCGGCTTCGCGGAAAAGAACTTCGACGAATTCGCCGAACTGGAAATTGTCGAACCCGCGGTATTGTTCGCGCCAGAATGCGGGAATTGCAGTCGGGCCGATTTTCACATGGCCATCCGCCCGCACGGTGAAATGGACGCCGAGGAATGGGTTTCGCAGGTCGGGCACCGGGTAGATGTTGGTGCGGAAACCAGGACCGGGTTCGTCGGAATAAAGGTAGATACCCTTGAATGGCAGGACGCGGTGGTTTTGCGAGAAACCAAAATTCAAGGCGATACGGTCGGCGTAGAGGCCGGCGGCATTGACCACGTGGCCTGCGTCGAATGCCTCGTGAGGGGTGAAAATCCTGTTCCCCTCGCTTCGCAGATAGGGTGCGCTGCTGGAAATCTTCACGCCTTCGCGAGTGGCGTCCTCGACCATTGCGGCGATGACCAGCTGTGGACTGGCTGATGACGTGGTCGGCGAAAAAATCGCGCGCTGGTGCGTTTTCACGCGCGGTTCGATTTTCTTCGCCTCATCCTCGGTGATGCTTTCGAGCGGGACGCCGTTGGCTGCGCCTCGGCGAAGGAGTTCGTCGATCTGCGGGAGTTCCTGCGCATTGCGGGCGACGACGAGCTTGCCGCAGCGGTTGAGCGGGATTTTTTTCGCATCGCAATAGGCAGTGAGCGCGATATTGCCTGCACGGGTGAACTTCGCCTTGAGCGAATCGGCACTGTAATAAAAGCCCGCGTGGATCACGCCGCTGTTGCGCCCGCTCGCGTGCAGGCCGCAATCCGCTTCCTTTTCGATGAGGCTCACGCCCGCGGCCGGATGGCGTCGCTTGAGTTCGCGCGCGATGGAAACGCCCACGACACCGCCGCCGATGACAAGAAAATCCGGGGTCGTCGCGCTCATCTAAAAATTGATGCGCTCCTTTTCCACCACGAGCGGGCGATTCAAGACCTGCGTGTGAATCGCGCCGATGTATTCGCCCAGGATGCCGATGAAAAACAATTGCACGGATGAAAAAAGAAACAGGCCTATGACGATAGGCGCCACGCCGACGGTGAGGTCATACCACCGGACAAGTTTGTAGATGAAATAGACCACGGCCACCATGAGGCTCATGAACGACATCGCGAACCCCAGCATCGTCGCGATGCGGAGCGGCACCTTGGAATGGCTGATGATCCCAAGCATGCCGAGATCATACAATGTGTAAAAATTGTTTTTCGTGATGCCGCGCTTCCGGAGCGGCTGCGTATACGGGATCGTGGCGGTGGGAAGGCCGATCTCGGAGATCAAGCCGCGAAAATAAGGATAGGGGTCCTCGATGTTGCGGCAGTAATCAACGATGGCCTTGTCGTAGAGGCCGAAGCCGGTGAAATTCTGGATGACCTTGGTTTCGGCGAGGCCGTACACCACGGCGTAGTAGCAGCGGCGCACGAAGAAAAATACCGGGCTCTCCTCGCTTTTTTCCTTGATGCCGACGACGGCCTTGAAGCCTTCCTCCCATTTTTCGAGGAAGCGCGGGATCATTTCGGGCGGGTCCTGGAGATCCGAGGCGAGGCATATGGCGGCGTCCCCGGTCGCCTGCATCAAGGCGTGATACGGGGAGCGGATGTGGCCGAAGTTCCGCGCGTTGAGTATGACTTTCACCTTCGGGTTGGCGGCCGCGATTTTGCGGAGCAGGTCCGGGGTGCCGTCCACCGAGGCATTGTCGATCACGATGATCTCGTAATCGTATTGCGTGAGGGGCTTGAGCGCAGCCTCGGTGCGGGCCACGAATTCCCCGATGTTCTCGACCTCGTTGAACGTCCCGGTGACGATGCTGATGCGTTTCATGGATGCGGGAGGCCGGCTGTGGCGCTAGACGCCGCGCTGCTTGATGCCCTCCTTGAGCTCGTCGTCGTAGGCGTAGGGGCTGTCGATCTGGTCGATGGTGAGCGGCTGGTCTTTTTTCACGTCGGCGAGCATTACCTGGCCCCACATGATTTCGCGGCAGGAGATCTGGCCCTTTTGCAGCGGGATGGCGAGGTAAACATCCCCCTCCCTCAGCGACTGGCCCTCTTTCAAGTCCCGCGCCGCGTAGACGCCGCGGATGAGCGAGTCGAGGTATTTGATTTCCTCGGGCGGGCAGCGGCGCTTCATGGTGCCGGGGCTGCCACACATGGTCTTGGCCTTGCGGAAGACCTTGAACCATGTGTCGATTTGCTGCGGCTGCGAGCAATAAGGCGAAACCTTGATGCCGTCGGCATCGATGTCGATGTGGCGCTCGAATGTGCGCGCGCCTTTCGCATAAGCGATCACAAGGCTGGTCTCCCAATCCTGATATTCGTGGGTGGAAAAGCCGATCGTGTTGTTCGGGTAGCGCTGGCGGAGGAAGTCGACCTGGTTCAGTTCAAGGTCGCGATTCTCAGTCGGGTAGAGCGAGACGCAATGGTTCAACGCGAGCGGGATGTTGCGGTTTGCGAAAAAGGTCACGAGGTCGTCGGTGTCCTTGACAGAAGATCCGCCGGAAGAGGCGATCACGGGCTTCTTGGTCTTCGCGATGCGCTCGATCAGAAACCAGTCGTTGATGTCCGAACTCGCGAGCTTGATGAGAGGGACTTCCAATTCCTCGCAAAGATCGACCGATGCCTCGTCGAACGGCGTGGCGCTGGGAATGCAGCCGGCCTTGCGGATCGCCTGCATGAGCTGACCGA
>DASZPK010000225.1:0-4590 GCA_035550335.1 Chthoniobacteraceae bacterium
AATCGCCGAAGATGCACGCCGCGGTCGCCTGGCCGATGCCGGTGCCGCCGCGATAGACGAGCATCACGGCGTCGGAATTCTGCACGACCGGCGCGAGAATGTACGGGCGCGGCGAGATGACAACCGTGATGACCTTCACTCCCGCGTCGTGGAATTTCTGGATGATACCCAGTTGGTCGGCGGGAATGTTCGGGTCCTTGTCCTTCCACTCGGTGCCGTGTGTGTAACTTTGTTCGCCAATCACGACGACGGCTACTTTCGGGGCCGTGCCGTTTGCGGAGACTTTGATTCCGTCCTTCGCGCCGCGCTCGGTGATTGCCTGCAAATACGTTTTTGCCTGGGGATCGTCGTAATAAATCGACTGCCAGATGACGTTCGGGTCCTTGTCCTTGATCGGCCACGTGGCGCGCGGGCCGCCGACCGCCACTTCGTCGCCGGATTGCAATTTGAGCGGGAGCACGCCGTCGTTCTTGAGCAGCGTGACCGATTTTTCGGCGGCCTTGAGCGCGAGGGCGTGGTGGTCTTCCTTGGTCCAGGTGCAGGTCGGGTCGCCGTACGGGTTTTCAAACATGCCGAGGCGGAACTTGATGTCGAGCACGCGGCGGCAGGCTTCATTGATGCGGTCGATGCCGATGGCTTGTTCGAGCGCCTGCGGGTCGGTCTTGCTCGACGGCGAGCCGCCCATGACATCGACGCCCGCGCCGAGGCTCTCGATCGATTGGTTGGTGTTCGCGGCGAGCCAATCGGTGACGATGAAGCCCTTGAAATTAATGTTTTTGCGAAGGTAATCGATGATCAGCTTGCTCGCGTTCGCGCCTTTGTTCGAGGGGTCGAGGAACGGGGCGTGATTGTAGCCGGGCATCACGGAAGTCGCGTTGTCGTCCACGGCGGCGATCCACGGTTTCATGTGGTACTTGATGGTCACGGCGTCGTATTGCAGCGCGTCCTCGCCCCCGGCGCCCTGGCTGGGCCAATGTTTTACAGTGATCATCATCGAATGCGGGTTCGGCTCGGGGCCGCCCTGCATGCCACAGACCAGCGCGCGCACGAGCGCGGCGGCTTCCTCGGCGTTTTCGCCGCAGCCTTCCTGGAAGCGCGGGTAGAGCACCTTCGTATCGACCTCTGCGAGCGGGCAGAGCGCGCCAGTGAAGCCGAACGATTTCTCTTCGACGCGCTGCATGTTGCCGCATTGGTAAACGAGGTCCATGTCGCGCATCGCGGCCATGCCGAGTTCGGTGGGATAGATGGTTTTCCAGCCGTGGATTTTGTCGCCGAGGAACGCGACGGGAATGCCCATGCGGGTCTTGGCGGCGGAGTGCTGCGTGTCGCGCATGCCGTTTTCGACGCCGTATGAAAAGGAGAAGCCGTTGGCCTTGTCCTTCTCGTCCTTCCCTTCCGCGCCATAGAAAAGCTGCGCGACTTTTTCCTCGAGCGTGAGGCGGCCCATGAGGTCGTCGACGCGTTTTTCGGGCGGGAGATGCCAGTCTTCGTACGGCTCGATCGTGCCGTCCTTGTTCAAATCGCGGCAGCCGTTTACGATTGGGATGCCGTCCTGCTCCTGCGTGATCACGGGGAGATAGACGCCGAATTGGAGCTTGTTCGAATATTTAGGGCCGCCGGGCGTGGTGGCGACGACATACCATTTGTAGGTCCAGCGGTCCACGAGGTCGTCCTTGAGCGTGAAGCTGGTCTCCGCGGTCTCGCCGACTTTCGTGTAACGGTCGAGGAGGTTGCCGGAGGCGTACCAATCGTAATCCGTGCGGGTGATGTTGAGATAGAGCTCGTATTTGGTCGCGCCGGGACAGGCATCCCACGTAAAGGTCGGCTTGCGGGTGGTTGTTTCCAAAGTACCGGCGGCGGGCTTCAGTAATTGGAAATCGACTTTCGCGGGTGTCTTGACGGAAATCTCGACGTCATCCGTGGCAGTGCCGGATTTATCCGCGATCGTGAGGCGGAATTTGTAATCGCCGATTTTCAGGCCGCTCACCGCGGTCTTCGCACTGCTGGCGTCCGCAATGGTCGCGGTGGCCGGCCCGCTGACCTGCGCCCATTTGTAACTCGTGATCGTCCCCTCCGAAGCCTGGCTTTTGGAACCGTCCAGCGAGGCGCTGTCGGCGGGCAGGAGGATTTCCTGGTTCGCGCCGGCATCGGCCACGGGCGGGACGTTCGCCATCTTCGCCTTCGCGGTGAGTTTGACGTGAATGACAATGCCACTGTGCGCCGTGAATTTGAGCGGCACGCCGCTGGCGGAATCTGTCGAGAGATTGAGATCGTAATCACCGCGAAAATCGAGCAGCGAGACGGTGACTTGCGTGCCATCAGCGTATTTCAAGTCGATGACTTTGTCGGTGTTTTGGATGGTCAGCTCGGAGTTGTTGTTCAAATCCGGCGGGTCGAGCTTGAGTTTGAGGTATTGGACATAGGGGACCTCGATCTTGATGGGCGCATCGGTCGCCTGACCGAAAAGAGATGGGATGCTGACAACGATAGCGAGAAAAGCTGCAAGCGATTTTTTCATCGGGGGTGATTTTTCCAGAGGATGATTTTGGAGCGAAGCCTGCTTCCCTCCAAGTATTTTATGAGTGTGGTGCTGGAAATCTTACACTTGGATTGCTGATGGTCAGACAGAGGACGGCTGACACAGACCGCCTCTACAACATTTTCCACGCGCCGCGCGGCAATACGACGTTCACGCCGCACTGTGTTTTACATCGTTTATTTCTCCGCCAGCAACGCCTCCTTCGCCGCCTCGAGTTCCTTGTGCATGGCTTTCGTGACTTTCGGGAAGGCGAGGTTGAGGGAGTCGAGGGTGTCGATGATGACGCGGGCGACCACGAGGCGCGTGAACCATTTGTTGTCGGCGGGGATGACGTACCACGGGGCGTGCTCGGTGCTGGTGTGGCGGATCATGTCCTCGTAGGCGGCCATGTATTCGTCCCAATGCTGGCGCTCCTTCGCGTCAGCGGGGGAGAATTTCCAGTTCTTTTTGTTTTCCTCGAGGCGGCTTAGGAAGCGCTTTTTCTGCTCGTCGCGCGAGAGGTTGAGGAAAAATTTGCGGACGACGAAGCCGTTGCGCGAGAGGTAGCGCTCGAGGGCGTTGATGTCCTCGAAGCGCTCTTTCCAGATGTGTTCGCCGACGAGTTTGCCGGGGATTTTTTGCGCGCCGAGGTATTCGGGGTGGACGCGGACGACGAGCGTTTCCTCGTAATAGCTGCGGTTGAAGATGCCGATGCGCCCGCGGCGCGGGAGGCAGGTGACGCAGCGCCAGAGGTAATCGTGGTCGAGTTCTGTGGAGGTGGGCGATTTGAAGGAATAGACCTCGCACCCCTGCGGGTTTATGCCGGACATGACGTGCGCGATGGTGCCGTCCTTGCCGGCGGCGTCCATGGCTTGGAAGATGAGGAGCAGGCCCCAGCTATCCTGCGCATAGAGCTTTTGTTGCAATGTGCAGAGGTGGTTGATGCCTTCCTCAAGAAACTCCTGTGCTTCCTCCTTCGACTTGAGTTTCCACGTGTCGCCGGGGTCGGTGTCCTTGATGCGGAATTTTTTCGGATGGGTAACGCGGTAGCGCCCGGCGAGCTTGGCGGTGATACTCATAGGGGGAACGGATTAATTGAAAACTTGCTTCGGTTTCGGTTCGACGGCTTCCTCGGGGAGGCCGCGCACGGCTTTCACGCAGGGATCGGTGACGATTTCATCGAGCATTTCGAGGAAGTGATGCGCGGGAAGCTGGATTTTGAGATCGAGGCGGGCGAGGCCGCTCCCGTCGTTGAGCGACGTCCAATTGATGCCGTTACGCGGTATGTTGAAATCAGCCATGATGCGCTGCAAGCGCACGCGCGTCTTGCCGTGGTCGGGATCAAAATCGATCTCGGCGGGAATGGGCGGGATTTTCCCGAGGGTATGGGCTTCAAGCATGTTCACGCTGCCGAGCACGAGGCGCGTGAGAATGCTCACGCCGAGCGCGGCGAAGGGATAGCCCGCGCCGACGATCACGCCCGTGGCTGCGGTGAGCCAGATCATCGCGGCGGTGGTAGCGCCGGTGATGAGCCCGCGCCCGCGCATGATGACGCCTGCCCCGAGAAAACCGATGCCGGTCACAATCTGCGCCGAGACGCGCCCCGAATCGCCCGTGCTCGTGGTAAAAATGAACGATGCCATCGTGAAGCACGCCGAGCCGAGGCTCACGAGGATGAGGGTGCGCATGCCGGCGGGCTTTTCGCGTTTCTGTCGTTCGCTGCCAACGATGCCGCCGCAAAGCACGGCGAAGAGGGCGAGGCTGATTTCAAACCAAGGGGTGGGAAGGTGCAGCCGCCAGCTGTGAAACAGAAAATAGGTCCACGTGGGCACGCGGTATTTGTGGGCGAGCGGGACGACTTTTACAATAGCAAACTGGGGCGCAATTCATCCCGGTCGGCCTGAAAAATAGAAGTTTGTGGAATGCGCGCGCGTGGTATTAATATCGGTCTTACCCATGACCCCGACCTTCCTTGACGACGACTTCCTGCTCACGAATGAGCCGGCGCGCGAGTTGTACCACCGGCACGCCGCGAAGCTGCCGATCCTCGATTATCACAACCATTTGCCGCC
>DASZPK010000226.1:0-3113 GCA_035550335.1 Chthoniobacteraceae bacterium
CAGCGACCTCCGCGCCGCGCAAGCCCGCGCCTACGAGGCCGTGCGCGCCATTCATTTCGAGGGTTCCCAATACCGCACCGATATTGCCCAAAAGGGATTGCTCGGCTAGGTTCTCGCACAGTCCATGAGAATCCGACCCCTAGCGGCAATCTCCCTCGCTTTCGTTTTCATTTCGTCAGGGCTGTGTTTGCGCGCGCAATCGCCTTCGCCTTCCCCAAGCGCAACGCCAGTCCCGTCCGCGACGCCTGACGCGCGCGCCGTGATCGACAGCCTTTCGCCGTCCGACCTCAGCGACGCGATCAACAAACTCAAAACCAATTACGTTGACCCCGCGTCGCTCAACGACCAGGAACTGAGCCGCGCCACTCTCCAGGGACTTGTCGCCCGCCTCGCGCCCGGCGCGGCGATTTTCGCGAAAGCCCCCGAGCCGCCAGCGCCCAGCCCTTTCCACTCCGAAGTTCTCCCCGGCGACATTGGCTACCTCCGCCTCGGCTCGTTGACGAAGGAAAACCTCGGCAAAATGGACGACGAGATGAAAAATTTCCACGACAAGGATGTGAAATCCATCATCCTCGACCTGCGCGCCACGCCCGACGGCGATTTCGACATGGCGGCGCAGGTGATCGAGCGTTTCGCGCCGAAGGGAAAAACGCTTTTCACGGTGAAAAAGCCAGGTGCGAAAGACCAGCGCGTCGTCACATCCGACACCGACCCCGTGGTGCGTGCCATCGTGATCGTGCTGGTGGATGGCGACACCGGCGGCGCGGGCGAGGTGATCGCCGGCGCGTTGCGCATTTATACAAACGCGATGATTGTCGGCTCGAACACCCCGGGCCGGGCCGTTGAGTATTCCGACATCCCGCTCTCCGGCGGAAAAATCCTTCGCGTGGCGGTATCGGAAGTCGTGCTCTCCGATGGCTCCGCGATTTTCCCCAAGGGCATCAAGCCCGATGTCGCCGTCGAAATGCCCCGCGACGTGAAGACGCAGGTGATGCAGCAGAGCCTCGAAAAGGGTGTCGGGCCGTTTGTGTTTGAAACCGAGCGCCCGCATTTCAACGAGGCGGCCCTCGTCGGCCGGACCAACCCCGATCTCGACGCCGCGGAGGCCGCGCAAAAGGAGCGCCAGGCCGGCGGCGTCCACCCGGCACCGCCATTGCGCGACACAGTGTTGCAGCACGCCCTGGACTTGATCACTTCCATCGCCATCTACGAAGGCAAACCTCCTGACACGGTCAAGCCCCCGCAGCAATAATTCGATGCCAGATTCCTCCAGCAGCGTGCCGCCAGCCGCTTCAAGAAAACGTGGGCGAAATTGGATCAAGGCCACGTTCCGCGCGATCGGCGTTGCCGTCTGCATGCTTGTGCTCGCCCTTGTGGCCGCATGGGCGGCGGGCGCGCTCTATTTCGATTTGCCGTTTCCGCGACTGCGCTTGCCGGCCGCGTTGCTTTTCGGCGCGGTGATGGCGTGCGCGCTCTTTTTTACATGGCCTCTGCGGCGGAAGGCCATCGTTATGGCCGCGGGATTTGCGCTCGTGCTCTGCTGGTGGCTCACGATTCGACCGCGCAGCGACCGCAATTGGCAGCCCGACGTGGCGGAAACCGCGTGGGCGGAAATCGACGGCGACAACATCACGATTCACAATGTGCGCAACTGCGACTACCGGGCATGGAACGACTACACGCCGCGCTGGGAGACGCGCACCGTGCGCCTCTCGCAAATCACGGGCATGGATTTGTTCATCGATTATTGGGGAACAACGTGGATCGCTCACCCGATCGTCAGCTTTCAATTTGCCGATGCGCCGCCGCTGGCGATGTCCATCGAGGTGCGCAAGCGGGTGGGCCAGGAGTATTCGCCGATTGGCGGGTTTTACCGGCAGTTTGAACTCATCTACATCGCCGCGGATGAGCGCGACGTGGTGCGCGTGCGCACGAATTATCTCAACGAGGACCTTTACCTTTACCACCTCAACGTATCGCCCGGGGACTCCCGCGATCTTTTTCTCGATTACATCGCGACCATCAACAAGCTGCATGAACAGCCCCGCTGGTACAACGCCGTGGCCGGCAATTGCACCACATGCATCGGCGCCCAAAAAATTACGCACACGCACATTCCCTGGGACTGGCGAATCCTCCTCAACGGCAAGGGCGACAGGATGCTTTATGAACACGGCCTGCTCGCCGGGGACCTGCCATTTGACGAATTGAAACACCGCTCGCTGATCGATGCCGCTGCCAAAGCCGCCGGTTCCGCGCCGGATTTTTCCGCGCTGGTGCGCGCCGGCCTGCCCGGTTTCGCGCAAGCCCCTACCGATTCGTCCCACTGACGACGGAGGCCGGGGGGGATGCTGATGCCGCCGAAGGTGATGCGGAAGGCAAACTGCCCGGCGAAGCGGACGGGCCCGGCATTGGCGAAGGCGAGGGGAGTGGGCTCGCTCCCGGCGATGGCGATGCCCCCGGCGATCCCGCCGGCGACGGCGAAACCGAAGGAGACGGGCTCGGCGAGGGACTTGGCGTCGGCGTCGGTTTTGGTTTTGTCAAATCGACCCATGTTTTCAATTCCCCGCCATAACCGCCCATTTCGTTGAGCAGCGCATCGCAGCGTGTGCGCCATTTGTCGAGATCGGGAACGTCCTTCGGGTCCGCTGTGTTCGGGAAAATCAGATAGGTGATTTTCAGCTCGCTCATGGGGCGATTGTTCGCGTTCGAGAGCACGTTGATCTCCTTGCAAATGCGCAGCGAGGCTTCGCCGATTTTGTAATTCGGCCCGGCGTCGCCGATGATCGCCGGATACAACGTCTGGTCATAAATCACGACGCAGTAATCGCCAATCTTCGGCGCATACGCGCCGTAATCGGACGACATCAGCGAGAGCGGCACCACGATGAACGGGTCATCCGCCCCGATGAGAAAGCTGAATTTTTTCAGCATGATCACCTCGTCGCGGGCTTCGGGCAGCGCGCTGTTCAAATCGCGGGCACGGTCGGCCGCGGGATGCGTGGCGAGCTCCTGCGTGATCTTGCGCACCCGCTCCTCGGCGGTGGCGAGAAACGGGTTTTCCTTGTCGGTTTTCTTGGGCCACTTGTAACTCGTGATCGGCTGGAACGTGG
>DASZPK010000227.1:0-3710 GCA_035550335.1 Chthoniobacteraceae bacterium
GCGTGTCGCGGAACTCCGCGATCTTGTCGAGCTGGTCGGAGGCGGTGAACGGCTTTTGCTCATCCGGCTTCTCGCCTCCGCCGCCGGGGAACGCCTCGGGATGCTCGGTCACGAATTTGCTGAAATCCTTGCGCGTGGCGGCGAGCTCGGTGAGGGCGGATTGCTCATCGGTGACGGCCTGCGGGGCCATATCGTTGCGGAGCGCTCCAACGGCGTGCCCGATGTGCGTGCCCGCCATGGCGAGGTGGTCGAGCGTGTCGGCGATGGGCTGGTTCTCGAAATCGGCGGCCATCTTCGCGTAATACTGGTTGACCGAATCGCCCAGCTCGGACTCGGCGTCCTGCAATTTCTTGCGGTCCTGCTCGCGCACCTTGGCGTCGGGGTTGGGCTGCTGGTCGTAGCGGTGCGTCTGGCGAAGAATGGTGCGCTGGCGATCGATGAGCGTGGTCATTTCCCCCATCTCCGAGGCCGCCTTGCCCCCCTCGCCCCCGGGCATTTTCATGAGGTCCTCGCGGAAGGGGCGGATTTCGATGAAATAAAGGTCGGAACTGGAATTGCCGCCGCCGTCGGTGGAGGCCTTCGCGTAATAGCTGACGACGTCCCAGTCGGAAAGGCGCAGCTCATCGAGCGCGAGGGTGGGCTGATAGACTGCGTAGTGGGGCTCGGCGGGCGGGTCGAGCGGGCGCGGCTGTTCCGCGCCGCCATTGACGTTGAGCGCCCAGCCGACATTGTTTAACGACTGGTTGCTCGCCGCCTCGATCTCCAGCGGCACGACGTCCACCTTGGTGGCCTTGATGTCGCCGTCGGGATCGGTGATGCGGACTTCGCTCCACGGCTTCTTCTCCTCGCTGGCGTCGGCGTCGGGGAGCTTGAACGCGCGCGCGGGGTCGTCTTGTTTCGCCAGGAGCTGGCGCTCCTTCCATGCCTCCATCAATTTCGCGATGGGGCTGTAACGGTTGTAAAACCAGACCGTGCAGCAGAGCAGCGCCACGAAAACGCCGAGGTGGAGGAGCGGGCGCGTGGCGCGGAACGGGTTCGGCGGCTGCGCTTTTGCGAGAAGCTGCGAGGCCTGCGCCTCAATGCGCTTCGCGTAGGATTGCGTGGCGGCATCCGGTTTTTTCGCGCCAAGGAAGACGAGCGTGTTGATGCGGTCGAGCAGCGGATTATACGCTTTTTCGAGGTGGCCGGCGAGCCACGGGCGGGGTTTGCCGCGCCCCGCCTGAATGACGGCGGCGACGACCCACGCGAGCGCGCCAGCGACGCAAAACGCCACGAGAAGCCCGAGCGCGGTGTACGGATTTTCCACCCAGCCGCGCAGGATGGCCACGCCGAGGGCGAGCGCCGCGAGCGAGGTGATGGCGCCGATGACCCCTGTGTGCTGAAGGAACCGGAGCGCCTTCCAGCGGCCCTCCGTTTTGCGCATGTGGCGCTCGATGTTTGGGTGGAAATACCTCATAAGCTCCTCCGTGTTGGGACTGCGGGCGCCGCAGTCAAACTGTTACCCTCGCCTTCCTAAAAAGCAACCAGATCATTTCGATGCCGAGCGCCGCTGCCGCGATGCAAAGCAGGGTCCACCAAAAACGTTGCTTGAGCGCGGCGATGCGCGCGGAGGTGTCGAATGTCATCGGCGCGGGCGCGGCTTTTTTCGCGCCGGAATCCTGCACCTGCCACGCCTTGATCGCGCCGGGATCGGCGGTGTAGGAAAGCTCGCTTTCCTTCGGCGGCGGATTCACGGCAATCATGCTGCGCACGGCGGGGCTGGCGTCGTAGGTAATGGAATAAACGCCCGGCTCGTCGGGGATGGTGATCTGTGCGCGGCGGTTCGCATCGACGGCGAAGGTCGCAACGGGGTTGCCGTTGTTGCGGAGGACGACCTGCTTCGGCGCGGCGTCGCCCGCGGGGATTTCCATCGGGTAGATTTCGCCGGGCTCAAACGTCGTCTGCATTTCCTTGAGCCCGCGCGCGTAATGAAGGAGCGAATCGAGGAACGGTATGAACGTTGTTTGCACCGGCCAGTCGGTCGCGCCGCGGTCGAACCCGAACGCGGAAACGATGAGGCGGCCCTTGGTCTGCGTCGCCTCGAAAAGGAGGCCGTCGCCGTCGCCGGAATAGATGAGAGGGAGGGCGGTCTTCGAGGTGATCTTGGCGTGCTGAGTGACTTTGACCGCGGAGAGGTCACCGAGGTCGGATTCCATAAAGGGTGCGAAAACGGGATGCTCGAGCGCGATGTAGCGGATGTAGGCGGCATCGGGCGCAGCCGCGCCGGAGCTGTCGGGCACGGCATCGGGGGCGGGCGCGCCATTGGAAGCACCATCGGGCGTGTCCGCGCCGGCGGCCTCGAACCCGAGGCTCGAAAGCATTCCGCGCACGAGCGGGGTGACGCGGTTCACGAGCAGCAGGACGCCGCGTCCGTCGTTTAAGTAACGATAAACAAGGTCGCGCGCATCCTTCGATTGCAGGTAGGCGGCCTCGACGATGAGCACGTCGTCCATGGCGGGGCTGCTCACCTCCGCGGCGAGCTTGCTGGGCTGAAGCACGCGCGCCGTCCAATGGCCGCGCATCACCTCGGGCGTGAGCGCGGCGCGGAGGTAGGTGGATTGTGAAAGGAGCGCGACATGGCCTTCGTTGATGGGCGGGAGCGCGAAGTAGGTGTGGTTGTCGCCGGGCAGGCTGTCGGGCGTGCCGGTCACCTCGGCCTCGCCCTCGATCCAGAGCGCGGGGTCGCTCTCCCATTGGGCGACGAGGTGGCTGTCGCCCCGGTCGCCCGTGAGCTGGACATCGCGGTGCAAAATCTCCTGGCGGTTCGCGCGCAGCGTGACGGTCGCGGTTTTCTGTTCGCCCCAGTGGCGCAGCAGCACGTTGAAATGGATGATCGCCTTGTCGCCCACGAAAAAACGCGCGGCCTGCGGCTGCTGGAGCGCGAGGTTGGGGAGTTCCTTCACCTCGGGCGGCTGCGCCACGGTGACCTCGACGTTTTTCAAAAACGGCGGCGTGTTCACGTTTTCGCTCCACTGGTTTTCCTGGCTGTCGCTATAAATGATGATCTGTTTTTTCTGCCCGAGGCTTTGCGCGAGGAGCGCGTTGGCCTGGTTGAACGCCGCAAGGAATGCGCCGCGCTGGTGAGACGGCTGCAACGCCTGGAGCGTGGCGACCGCCTGCGCGCGCGTGTCGCTGAAATTCACGATGGCGCGCGGCTGGCGCGTGAGTTCCACCACAGCGATCTGCGTTGAACCATCCGCCTTGCCGATGGCCCCAATAATCGCGTCGCGCCCCTGCTGGAACGTGTTACCCGCCTGGTTGCTGAGCGTGTTGTCGAGGATGTAAACGCGGCTGGCGGTCACTTCGAGCGGCTGGTTCCCGCGCAGGTAAGGCCACGCAAACGCCCCCGCGATGAGCACCACCGCAAGCGCGCGGAGCAGGAACATGAGCACATCGCGGAGCTGCTGCGGCGTCTCGCGCGGCACCGGTTCGTCGTCGAGAAAACGGAGCGCGGAAAAAAGATGCACGTCCTTCTCCGGCTTGCGCCGCAAATGCAGCCAGATCGGCGCCGCTATCGCAAGCGCGCCGAGCCAGAGGAGCGGGTGGAGGAAATTCATGGTGCGGCAGTTTTATTTAAACGCAGAGACACGGCTGCCAACCGGTAGGGTCGGACCTCCGGGCCGACCGCCGCGCGCAGATAGCGCGTAATATTCGCGCGGCGGGCGGCCCCG
>DASZPK010000228.1:0-4077 GCA_035550335.1 Chthoniobacteraceae bacterium
CCCCCCCCCCCCCCCCCCCCCCCCCCCCCCCCCCGAGTGATCCACCTGCGCTGGCATTGGGCGGAACTCGCGGTGGTGCTCATCGCATTCGGGATCGACTACGCGTTCATGACAAATCTCCTGAATATCCCCGAGGCGAAGTCGCTTTTGCGGCGGTTCTTGAAATAGCAGTTGCAAAAAGGGGCGGGACAGGCGTTTTTTCCATGAAGGCAGATGCGGTTTGTGCAAAGCGGCTGCTTCTTCAAAAACGAACATTTCCCTCCAAACCATGCAAATCTTCGCCGATCCCACCTTCGCGATGGCGTGCGAGCAGTTCCGCGTCCTCGCCGATTATCTCAACCTCGATAACAATCTTCGCCAACGGATACTCCACCCGAAGCGCGCGATGGCCGTGATGCTCCCCGTCCGCCGCGACGATGGGAGCGTGACCGTCTTCGAGGGCTACCGCGTCCAGCATCATCTTGCGTTCGGCCCCACGAAGGGCGGCACGCGTTACTCCACCGCCGTCACGCTCGGCGAGGTCGCCGCGCTCGCGATGTGGATGAGCTGGAAGTGCGCGCTCACCGGGCTTCCATACGGCGGGGCGAAGGGCGGAGTGACCGTCGATCCCCGCTCGCTCTCGCTGCGCGAACTCGAAGCGGTCTCGCGCCGTTACATGCAGGAGATGATTCCCTTCGTCGGGCCGCACACCGACATCATGGGCCCCGACATGGGGACGAACGAGCAGGTGATGGCGTGGTTCATGGATACTTATTCCGTGCACACCGGCTACGCGGTGCCGGAAATCGTGACGGGCAAGCCGGTCTCCATCGGCGGCTCCGTGGGCCGGCGCGAGGCCACCGGGCGCGGCGTGGTTTATCTCATCGAGCGCGCGCTGGATGTTTTGCGCATGAAGCCGTCCGATTGCACGGCGGTCGTCCAAGGCTTTGGCAATGTCGGTTCCGTCACCGCGTTGGGCCTCGCTTATAAATCCGGGCTCAAGGTCATCGGCATCAGCGACGCATCGGGCGCGTTTTACAATGATAAAGGCATCGACATCGGCGCCGCGGATAAATACGCCGCGGACCACGGCAGCCTCGAGGGCTTCGGCGGCGCGGAAAAAATCAGCCCGGACGACCTGCTCACCTTGAAATGCGACGTGCTCGTTCCCGCCGCCGTTGAAGGCGTCATCACCGCGAAAAACGCGGGCAAGCTCCGATGCCGCATCCTCGCCGAGGCGGCAAACGGCCCCACCACGCCCGACGCCGACGAAATCCTCTTCAAGCGCTGGGACGAGATTTTCGTGATCCCGGACATTCTCTGCAATTCGGGAGGCGTCATCGTCTCGTATTTCGAATGGGTGCAGGACTTGCAGAGTTTCTTTTGGAACGAGACCGAGATCACCGACAAACTTTTCCGCATTCTCGAGCAGGCGTTCACCGCCGTCATCAAGCGCGCCCGCGAGGCAAAAATCCCGCACCGCGTCTCCGCCATGGCGATCGGCGTTGAGCGCGTGATGGCCGCGAAGAAAAGCCGCGGGCTTTTCCCGTGACGAGAAAGCGCTTTGTTACAAACATTGTAGCGTCCGCTGTCCCCAGCGGAGGCGCTGGACTCCGCCACAAATTTTCCCGGCGGCGCGCCATTCCTGCGCTGGGGGACAGCGCACGCTACAACAGCTTTTCGCACGGACACCAAATTTAGCATTTTCCAAAACGCCGCGGCGGTTTAAGACTATCCCATGAAATTAGGTGTGATCGGATGCGGCAAGATGGCCTCGGCGCTCGTCGAAGGCGTGCTCAAGGCGGGCGCGTTTACGAAGAAAAACATTGTTGTCAGCGACAAGGTCCCCGCAGCCGTGAAGGCGCTCACCGGGAAAACCGGTGTCAGCGCCGTTGCTTCCAACACGGATGTTGCCGCGAAAGCAGACGTGGTTCTCCTCTGCGTCAAACCCAATGACGCCTTCGATGCCCTGGAAGCCGCGCAGGAGAAGCTTGCCGGGAAACTCATCATTTCGATCCTCGCCGGCGTCACCATCGCGCGGTTGCAAAAAGCCGCCGGTGACAAAGCCCGCATCGTGCGCGTGATGCCCAACACGCCCGCGCTCGTCCACAAGGGGGCGGCTGCCTACGCCGTGGGTCATTCCGCCACTGCGGATGACGCGGTCATCGTGGAAAAGATCTTCTCGTCCGTTGGCACGGTTTCCAGGGTGAAGGAGGAATTGCTCGATGTCGTCACCGGCTTGAGCGGCAGCGGCCCGGCCTATATCTATGTCGTGATCGAGGCGCTGGCGGATGCCGGCGTGCTCATGGGGCTGTCCCGCGATCTCGCGCTCCAGCTTGCGGCGCAGACGGTTTCCGGGGCGGCGGAGATGGCGCTCCGCACCGGCCTGCACCCTGCGCAGCTCAAGGACCAGGTCACCAGCCCGGGCGGCACCACCATTGCCGGCCTTGAGGCGCTGGAAGCGGCGGGCCTGCGCTCCGCATTTCTCGGCGCGGTGCGCGCGGCGACCGAGCGCTCCCGCGAGCTTGGCAAACAGAGTTAAACATCCGATGCGTCCGTGCCTCATTGCCTTCCTGTTGCTCGCGACGCCGCTCATTGCTTTCGCGCAGGATTCGCCATCGCCTTCCCCGCAGCCTTCCGCTGCCGGGCCCGCACCCGCCGCCAGCACGGCCCCGGTCCCGGGCGCAACGCCATCCGATGCCGAAGCGCAAAAGCTCGGGCGCCTTGCCGTCGCGGATTTTAACAAGGGCGACATGGAAAGCGCGCGCAGGAAATTCGCGAAACTCCTCGAAATCGAGCCCGACAATTTCTTCGGCCTCGTCAACATTGGCACGATCGAATACCGGCTCAAGCTCTGGGACGACGCGGAGAAGCATTTGAAGCGCGCCGTGCGCCTGCAGCCCGAGTCCGGCCCCGCGTGGCTCGCGCTCGGCGCGCTCTACTGCGACCGCGACAAGCTCGACGCGGCGCTCGCGGCGCTCAGCCAGGCCGTGCTTTACGACCCGAGGAACGCGAGGGCGCACAATTACCTCGGCGTCACCGTCGGCAAAAAGGGATGGACTTCCGGCGCGGAAGCCGAGTTGCAGCGCGCCGTCGAGCTCGATCCCGATTACGCCGAGGCCCATTTCAACCTTGCGCTGGTTTATTTGCAGCACTCGCCGCCCGCGATCGAAATGGCCCGCCGTCATTACCAGCGTGCGCTCGAACTCGGCGAAAAACCCGACCCGCTCGTCGAAAAAGCCCTCGGCGACGATAAAAAATAATTCCGCGTTTCCGGATGCGGAACTTGCGGGACGGCGGTTTTTATCTTAAAAAAGAAAATGCGCGTGAATTTCAGGGCCTTCTGTATTTTGCTACCGGCGTTCGCTTTATTCGCCCATGCCGCCGTCGCCGCCGATCCGGTCATCCGCCGGGCGCTTCCCGTGGAGGACGACGAGGAGCCGAATTCGCTCCCTGCGTACACCTACTCCGCGACGCCTCCGCAGGTGAAGGCTGAGTCCGTGATGGTCATCGACGCGAAATCCGGCAAGGTGCTTTACGAAAAAAACGCGGATGAGAAGCGCCCGCCCGCCAGCACGCAGAAGTTGCTCACCGCCCTCATCCTTGCCGGTGACGGCGACCTCGACAAGAGCGTGACCGCCGAGGCGAGCGACACGTGGGCCGAGCCGGTCGTGCTGGGCCTCAAGCCGGGCGACACCTACACACGCCGCGAGTTGCTCACCGTGATGCTCGTGCACAGCACCAACGATGTGGCCCGTTTCCTCGCGCGCGACAACGCCGGCAGCATCGAGGAGTTCGCGACGAAGATGAACCGCAAGGCCGCCGAGCTGGGCATGACCAATTCCCATTTCGTGAACCCGAACGGCCTGCCCGCCTCCGGCCAGTATTCCACCGCGCGCGACATGGCGAAGCTCGCCATGGCCGCCTACGCAAACCGCACCATCCGCGGCATCGTCTCGACGAAAGTCCTCGAATTTCAATATGCCAATGGCCGCGAAACCGAATTCAAAAACACGAACCGTGTGTTGCGCAGTTGCTCCTTCTGCAATGGGATGAAGACCGGCTACACCGAGGCGGCGGGCCGTTGCCTCGTCGCGA
>DASZPK010000229.1:0-2005 GCA_035550335.1 Chthoniobacteraceae bacterium
TCCACTGTCGGGCGCGCCCAGACCTGCTCGCGCGATGTAAAACCTTGTTCGCCGAAAAGGCGCGGCACGCGCGTGAACTCGATCGTCTCCGCGTCGCCGCCCGGCAATTGCGCCCACGATGTTTTCTCCCAATCCGCGATGGGCGCGACGCCGTCGTAAAACCCCTCCACGGCCACGTGGCCGTTTTCATCGTGCAGCGTCGCAAGCAGGCGAGCCAGCATCGTGACCGGGTTCGCGACGGCCCCGCCAAAAATGCCCGAGTGCAAATCCATCGCCGGGCCGGTGATTTTGATTTCCAGCGCGGCGATCCCGCGCAGGCCGTAGGTAAAGGTCGGAATCCCGCGCCCCACCATGCCGGTGTCGGAAATCGCGATGATGTCGCAACGCAATTCGTCGCGGTGCTCCTCAAGGAATGTCTCCAAGTGCGTGCTCCCGCATTCCTCCTCCCCTTCGATGAGGAAGATGAGATTCACCGGCAGTTCGCCATGCGAGAGCGCCTCCTGCACGCCGAGGATGTGGGCCATGATCTGGCCCTTGTTGTCCGTGGCACCGCGCGCGTAGATGATTTCGTTCTCGATGTGCGGCTCGAAGGGCGGGTGCGTCCAGAGCGGCAGCGGATCGACCGGCTGCACGTCGTAATGCCCGTAGATGAGCACCGTGCGCCGCCCGGGTTTATGCGCGTTTTTGGCGACCACGATGGGATGGCCGGCGGTCGGGTGCAGTTGCGCATCGAGGCCGATCTCACGCAATTCCCCCGTGAGCCACTCGGCGCATTGTTTCACTCCGTTGCTATAAGCGCTATCGGTCGATACACTTGGAAAATGGAGGAATTCGAGTAGCTTGGAAAGTTGGGCATCCATGAGGGAACTTTGTCGCAGTTTTCGATTACAGGGGGCAAGCCGGAATTATACCGCCTTTTCTGTAAAATTGCCCACTCCAAAAGTGCCTCAAATCCCGGGGAATACACCATATCTTGTGGTGTTCCGAAAAACAAACCACTCTGAATAGCGTCTTTTCTCTTGCGTTCCTTCTGAAAAAAGCACAGAATTTCGCCATATCGCAACTCAAGGTCACTGACCTTAACCCACGGAACCAGCGCCTATGTATCTTCAATCCTTGGAACTTCTCGGCTTCAAGTCGTTTGCCCAAAAAACCGTCCTCAATTTCCACCAAGGCGTGACCGCCGTTGTCGGCCCGAACGGGTGCGGCAAATCGAACGTGCTCGATGCCATGCGCTGGGTGCTCGGCGAGCAATCGGCCAAGGCCCTGCGCGGCGGCGAGATGGCGGATGTCATTTTCAGCGGCGCGGATTCGCGCGCGGCGCTCGGGATGGCGGAGGTGTCGCTGACCTTCGCGGAATGCGAGAAGCAGCTCGGCGTGGATTGGAACGAGGTGCGGATCACCCGCCGCGTCTTCCGCGACGGGCAGTCGGAATATTTGCTCAACAAGACCCCCTGCCGGTTGCGCGACATCCAGCAGTTGTTCATGGATACGGGCATCGGCCGCAGCGCTTACTCGATCATGGAGCAGGGCAAGATCGACTTGATCCTGAGCTCGAAGCCGGAGGACCGGCGCGCGATTTTCGAGGAGGCGGCGGGCATCACGAAATTCAAGTCGCAGCGCAAGGAGGCGATGCGCAAGCTGGAGGCGACCGAGGCGAACCTCCTGCGCGTGACTGATATCATCCGCGAGGTGAAACGCCAGATCGGCTCGCTCCAGCGCCAGGCCGGCAAGGCGCGCCGCTATCAGGCGCTCATCGCCGACTTGCGGATGTTTGACACGCACCTCAGCCACCGGCAATACCGCGAGCTGGATGATTCGCTCGCGGGGATCTCCACCGAGATCGAGCGGCTGACCCTGCTTCACGACAATCACCAGCACGAGATCGAGGCGCGCGAGGCCGAGCTGGCTTCGCACCGCCACACGCTCGACGATCTCGACCACCAGCTCCTGCTTGCCCGCCAGGCGGTGCAGGATTTGAAGAGCCACATCGCGAATGCCGAAG
>DASZPK010000230.1:0-9946 GCA_035550335.1 Chthoniobacteraceae bacterium
CGCAAGCACGCCGAGCGCGTCACCTCCGAGCTGGCCTCCGTCGTCGAGTTTTCCAACGACGCCATCGTCGGCAAGACCCTCGAGGGAAACATCATCAGTTGGAACGCCGGCGCCGAGCGCATCTACGGTTACACAGCCGACGAGGCAATCGGCCGCCACACCTACATGCTCATCCCGCCCGACCGCCTCAGCGAGCTTGGCCAGACCCTCGCCACCGTGAGCCGCGGCGAAAGCCTCGTGAATTTCGAGACCGTGCAAATGCGCAAGGATGGCAAGCGCATCTGGGTCTCCCTCACCGAATCCCCCATCCGCAACGAGACCGGAAAGATCACCGGCATCTCCTCCATCGCGCGCGACATCACCGAAAACAAACGCCTCGAGGAGCAGTTCCTCCAGTCGCAAAAAATGGAGGCCGTCGGCCGTCTCGCAGGCGGCGTGGCGCACGATTTCAACAACATCCTCACCGCCATCCTCGGCTACAGCGACCTGCTCCTCGCGCAGATGAGCTCGTCGCACCCGATGCACAAGAGCGTCTCTGAAATCCGCCGCGCCGGCGAGTTTGCCGCCTCGCTCACGCACCAGTTGCTCGCATTCAGCCGCCGGCAGTCGCTGCAATTGAAGGTGCTCGACGTCAATGAGGTCGTCCAAAGCATGGAGAAAATGCTCAAGCGCCTGATCGGCGAGGATATCCAGGTCATGACCGTGCTGGACGCCAGCGCCGGCAAGATCAAGGCCGACGCCGGCCAGCTCGAGCAGGTGGTGCTCAATCTCGCTGTCAACGCCCGCGACGCCATGCCCAAGGGCGGCGTCATCACCATCCAGACCGGCAACGCGAAATTCTTCGGCGACGACATGGCGCACATCGCCGAACTGCCCGCGGGCCGCTACGTGAAGCTGCTGATCAGCGATACCGGCAGCGGCATGACCGACGAGGTCAAAAAGCACCTCTTCGAGCCCTTCTTCACCACCAAGGACCAGGGGAAGGGGACCGGCCTCGGCCTCGCCACATGTTACGGAATTGTTAAGCAATGCGGCGGCCACATCGTCGTGGACAGCACGCTCGGGCAGGGGACCACATTCCAGATTTACTTCCCCTGCTGCGAAGCGGAGACCGAAAAACCCAGGGCCGGCGGCGTGCTCACCGAATTACCGCGTGGCAACGAAACCGTACTCATCGTCGAGGACGAGGTCACCGTGCGCAATCTCGCCGCCCATATCCTGCGCAAGCTCGGCTACAACGTCCTCGAAGCCGAGGATGCCAACCAGGCCCGCGAAGTCGTGCAATCCCACAACAAAGCCCGCATCGACCTCCTGCTCGCCGACGTCGTCCTTCCCAACTCCGAGGGCGGCAAGGAGCTCGCCGACTGGCTCGGCACGCGGCACGTGGAAACCAAGGTCCTTTTCACGTCGGGCTACGTCGAGGAATCCGTGTTCAAGCACCACGGTCTCGAGCCCGGCATGGCCTTTTTACAAAAACCATTTACGCCCGCCGATCTCGCCCGCAGAGTGCGGGAGGTCATCGAGGCCGATAACAAGGAAATATGAATCAAAGCAACGCTGGCAGTCCTGTGGAAATTTTGCTGGTGGAGGACAACCAGAACGATGCGAAGCTCACGCGCGAGCTTCTCCTCGAGGACAGACTGCAAAACAACCTCGTGATCGTAGACGACGGAGTGGAGGCCCTGGCCTACCTCCGCGCCATGGGCGAATACCGCGGTCGCACGCTGCCCGACATCATCCTGCTCGACCTGAACCTCCCCAAAAAAGACGGCCGCGAAGTGCTCGCCGAAATCAAAACCGATTCGAAGCTCAGGCACATCCCCGTGATCATCCTCACCTCCTCGCGCGCCGAGGAGGACATCCTGAAAGCATACAACCTCAACGTCTCATCCTACATAATCAAACCCGTCAACCTGGACAAGTTTGTTAGGGCTTTGCGGAACATCGATGGCTTTTGGTTGAACGTGGTGAAAGTGCCGGCTGTCTAACACGGGCCATGTCGAACTCCGCGTTCAACGTATTGCTGATCGAGAACGATTTCCAGCAGGCGGAGCTGTTGCGCAAGGTGCTGGCGAAATCGAAGGAGCCGGTTTTCAACCTGATCTTTCACAACACGTTGAAGGAGGGCCTCGACCGGCTCGCCAATGCGGAGATCCATTTGATTCTGCTCGATCTTGGGATGGAGCCGGAGAGCCATGGGTTTGAGACTTTTGAGCGGGTGCGCGCGGTGTCGCGCGATATTCCGATCATCGTGCTCAGTGGAAACGATGACGAGGCGCTTGCGATCCAGACGGTGCAGAACGGCGCCCAGGATTACCTCGTGAAAGGGCATGATGACAATCCGCACTGGCTGCTGCGCTCCATGCAATACGCCCTTGAACGCAAGCGCGCGCAGCAGGATTTGAAGGTCGCCTACGACGAACTTGAGAGGCGTGTCGTCGAGCGCACCGCGGAATTGCGAAAGTCCAACAATGACCTCCAGCACGAGGTGGCCGAGCGCCGTCGCGCGGAGGAGGCGCTGCGTGAAACGCAGCAGCAAATCATCCAGCAGGAGCGCCTCCATGCGCTCGGGCGCATGGCGAGCGGCATCGCGCACGATTTCAACAATGCGCTGGCGCCCATCCTCGGCTTCAGCGAGTTGCTTCTCATCCGGCCCGAAATTTTCGACGACCGCGAGCGCACGCGCAGTTACATCCAGATGATCAACACCGCAGCGAAGGACAGCGCCACCGTTGTCGGGCGGTTGCGCGAGTTTTACCGTTACCGCGAGCCCGCGGAGACTTCCCTGCCTGTCGTCCTCAACGACCTCGTGCAACAGGTGATTTTACTCACGCAGCCGAAGTGGAAGGACCAGGCGCTCGCCGCCGGGATCAACATCAAAATCGAGACCGACTTCAAGAACACGCCCACGATTTCCGGGAACGAATCCGAGCTGCGCGAAATGCTCACCAACATCGTTTTCAATTCCGTGGATGCGGTGATCGAGAAAAAAGGGGGTACGGTCACGTTCCGCACTTTTCAAATGGGGAATTCCATCGTCCTCCAAGTCTGCGACAACGGCATTGGGATGTCCGAGGAAGTGCGGTTGCGCTGCCTTGAGCCGTTTTTTTCCACCAAGAGCGATCACGGCACGGGGCTAGGGCTCGGGATTGTTTACGGCATTGTGCGGCGGCACGGCGGAAAAATCGACATCGAGAGCGAGGTTGGCAAAGGCACCACGGTCACCGTGTCGCTGCCCATCCACAAGGACGAAGCGCCGCCCGAACCCGAAACGTGGGAAACCGCCAAAGTGAACAAGCGCATCCTCGTCGTGGAGGATGAGCCGCTTGTGCGCGAAGTGATTTCCGTTTACCTCGGCACCGATAACCACGATGTGACCACTGCGGTGGACGGCGTGGACGGCCTCGAAAAATACCGGGCCGGCAAGTTTGATATCGTCCTCACCGATCGCGCCATGCCCCAGATGAACGGCGACCTGCTTGCCCAGGCGATCAAGAAAATCGACCCCGACAAGCCCATCATCCTGCTGACCGGTTTTGGCGACATCATGCTCGGTTCCGGGGAACAGCCGGGGGGCGTGGATCTGGTGCTGAGCAAGCCGTTCACGATGAGCCAGCTCCGGGACGCGATTGGGAAGTTTATTTCGTAAGGGGCTGTTCCCCGCGGGGGTCTACCGGTCGGGTGTCGCAAAGATTTCGTTTAACAAGGCCGCGAGGCGGTAGCCGGCCAGTGCCACGCGCTTGCTTGCGATGTCATGGGCTTGGTGCACGAAGTCGGGTTTCAGCGTCACTACCTCGTAATCGGTGGGGTGGGGACCGGCGGGGTAGCCGGATTTGCAGGCGAGGGCGTAGCTTTCCTTTGCCCACGCGTGGGGATCGATGATTTTGATTTCCTGTGCGAGCGCGGATGCGGGGTAATCCAAAATGATTTTCGCGGCTTGGTTTTTGATCGTGCCGGTTGCGGGAACGCCGGGACGCTCGGTGAGCCAGAGGCCGTTGTAAAGTTCGAGCGGCTTGCCGTCCTTCGCGTCGCAGCGGTAGGCGCGGTCCCAGAGCATGTGGAGGTTCGGGACCTGCTTTTTTGAGATGTCGCTGAATGTGATGCCTGCGATAAAATAGCCGTTGCCGCCCTGGTCGTTCCAATCGACGCAATGCAACGGCTGATGAATATCGCCGACGAAATGCATCAGCATCGCGAGCGCCTCGGCTTTTTGGGCGTCGGTGGCGTTGGGATTTTTGGTCAGCGTCGATTTGGCCTGCTCGATTGCCCATACTACGTGCGGCGGCTCGGGCTCGGCGTAGCCGGAGCCATCGGCGGTGTAGGGGACATCGATGAAATGCCATTTGGTGTAGGCGTAGCCGGGCGAGGCGCGCATGTCGTCCATGTAGCAGCCGGCGGTGACGAAATTATACGGGACATGGTTGTTGTATTTGTTTTCCAGCTTCGCGACCAGTTCGGCCACGCGCGCGCGTGCCTCCGGCTTGGTGTTTTCGTAGGCGACTTGGTCCACGAGCATGTGGCCGGTGGGATCCCAAGCCGAGGCGGTGTGGAGGCAAAAGAGAGCGCTGATGAGGAGGGCCGCGCCTGGCGGGAAAGTTTTCATGAAAGCGAATGACTTTGCCGGATTACAAGTCTGTTGGAAAGCGGATTGCAAACGCTATTTGCCGGTCGAAAATTTCCCTCGCAGCGACCGGGCACGCAGTCTATTTTTCCGGCAATGCCAGCAGAAACCCGCCAAGCAAACGCCGGCTTGGGTACGTGGACAATGGGCGACCTGGTCGACATGGAGTTTTTGGTGCACGAGGACGCGCTTTCCGCCCCGGACGGGCAAGAGGCCCTGCGGCGGCGCGACCGGGAGATTTACCAGGAATATCAAGCGGGAAAAAACCAGTCGCCAGACCGCCGGGGGCTTTTTCGTTTCTGGCTGGAGAAGAGGAGGAAGGAGCGTTTTCAGGGCCGGGCTTCTTTTGGCGAGGAAATCGGCTCTTATATTTTCCTGGCGGCCTTCCTGCTTTTTCTCACAGGGCTGCTGTTGGCAGCGGGTGCGGTGGCAAGTTTTTTCCATGGGGCTGAGGCGTCCGCGCCAAGGCCGGAGCCGATCAATGTGCTGGCGTTTGGGCTGGTCTGCATTGCATTTCCGTTTGCCGTTTCGCTCTATGGGATTTGGGTGGCGCTCGGGCAGAGGGCGTTTCCGAGGCTGCCCAAGGCGCCGGCGCTTTTCCGGGGGACGCTTTTTACTTTGTTTCAATTTTTGTTAAACAAAGCCGCGCGCCGCGTGGCCGGGGGCATGGGAGCGGAAAGACGGCTGGATGCGCATGCGCTGGCAGGGGCGCTCAAGCAGAGGGCGGTGTCGCGCAAGGGGGCGATCAGCGCGCAGTTTTTTCTCGTCGTGCAGTGCCTTGGCATTGCGTTTACGCTCGCCCTGCCGGCGTTTTCACGGGTCGATTACGAATTTCACAGCCGTGTCTTCGGGTGGCAGAGCACCGACCGGCAGGTCACGGCTGCTGGCGTGTACGGGGCGGTGAAAACGATCGCGCTCCCGTGGAGTTGGTTGCAGCCGGAGGGGACCGGATTTCCGACGGAGGCACAGGTGGCGCAGACCCGCTTCGTGCGATTTCAAGATCCCTCCGCGTTTCCGCCCGATGCGGCGCCCGTGTGGGCGAATTTTTTGTTTATGGCGGGCCTGGTATACGGGCTCTTGCCGCGCCTTTTTCTCGCGTGGCTGAGCAACCGCCACGCGAAAGCGGCATTGCACGACGAGGATTTTGAGGAGCTGCGTTTCGATGCGTTGTGGGAACGCATGACGCTTTCGCCGGGGGCTTTTGGACGTCCGGCGGAAAGCATAACCAACGTGAGTTTCTCCGAGCTATTGACATCAGGCAGCGCATTCACGGGCATTGAAACCGCCGCCTGTAAAATCGTGCTCCCGCCGGAAGCCCATGCGCGGCTGGAGGCGATTCAAAATTGGTTGAAAACCAACAAGGGCTGGGAAGCCATTGGGAGCATGGAATTTTCCCCCGGGCTGGAGGAAAAAGAGCGTTTGATCGCGGCGCTCGCCACACCGGGCGATGGCACTCCAGCAACGAGAATCCTCATTGTGCAGGAGTCGTTCATGCCGCCGGTGCAGCAGTTCCTCGATTTCCTGCGGAAACTCCGGGGGGCGATTGGAGAGAAGGGGGTGGTGCTGGTAGGGCTGCTGGGCAAACCCGATGGCGCTCCGCTGGCGAGGCCACCTGCCAAAATCGAGGTCGAAGTCTGGAAAAAGAAAGTGGCGTCGCTCGGCGATCCGCGCATGGATGTGATCGCATTTCTAACACCCGAATAACCGGCCCATGCGTCCCATTCCTTCCATCCCATCCTTCGCCATCGTCGGGCAGCCGAACGAGGGGAAGACCACTGTGATGGCCACGCTCGCCGAGGACGACAGGGCGGCGATCAGCCCGGTGCCGGGCACCACGCAGGTGCGCCAGCGATACCCCGTGAGCGTGGATGGCGAGGATATCCTCGTTTTTTTCGATACGCCTGGCTTCGAGAACGCCGAGGCGGTGCTGGAGTGGTTCAAGAAAAACGAGGGGCTCCCGTCGCCGGTGGAGACGTTCATTGCGACGTTTGGCGGGCAGGGGACGTTCCGGCAGGAGGTGGAGATTTTGGCGCCGCTGGGCGAGGGGGCGGCGGTGATGTACGTGGTCGATGCATCGCGTCCGGTGCGTCCGGTCGACCGGCAGGAAGTTGAGGTGCTCCGGCTCACCGGGGCGCGGCGGATCGGGGTGATCAATTCGAAGGCGGGCGAGGGGGAATATCTCGACGATTGGCGGCAACTCATGGCGCGGGATTTCAACCACGTGCATGAATTCAACGGGCACAAGGCGACGTTCCGCGACCGGATCAAGCTGCTCGAGGCCGCGCGCACGGTGATCCAGGAATGGGAAGTCCCGATGGGCCGCAGCATTCAGGCGCTGCGCGACGATTGGGAGGTGCGCCTGCGCGAAGTAACGGGCCTCATCGTGCAGGACATCAAAGGAACCGCGGAGCTGCGCGAGCATGAGACAATCCAGAACCCCGGCGACGAAGAGCGGGCGGCGGCGCGTGCGAAGGAGCGCCTCATGGATGCGCTTCGCCAGCGCGAGCAGGCTTTCCGCAAAAAAGTGCGCCGCATTTTTCACCACTCCGATGAGCGGTGGCTGATGAGCGAGTTGTTGGGGCAGGATTTATTTTCGATGGAAGTCTGGCGGTTGCTCGGGCTTACGAGGGGGCAGTTGGTTCTCGTCGGCGCGGGTTCTGGGGCGGTCTCCGGCGGGCTGGCTGCGCTTTTTTTGGGACACCCGCATGCGGCTCCCTTGACGATGCCCATTGGGGCGGCGGGAGGCGCCGCGGTGGCGTGGTTCGGCGCGGAGAAGGCGATCAATGTGAAATTGCCGAGGAGGAAAATCGGGCCGGTGGCATTCGGCGGTGGCAAGATCGGCGGCAGGCAGGCCGAGGCCTCCATCCTGCCGCAGTCGAATTTGTTCTGGGTCGTGCTCGACCGCTATTTCCTGTATGTGGAGCTTTGCGCGAGTTGGGCACACGGGAGGCGCGAGAAAAGCGCACCTATCGGCGATGAGGAAAAGAAGATGGGCGTGACGACGCGATGGGAAGGGGCCGGCCGGAAAAAGGTGACGGAGTATGTCGCCAATATTTTGAAGCGCAAAGACCCGGAGAAACTGGATGCCGCCGAGCGAGCGCTGCGCGCTTTTTTGCTCGCGGAACTCCATGGCATCACCGGTTTCTGATATTTAACCACGAAGATGAAAGAAGGGGCGTTCACCTTGATACAACGCGCTCTTTGCGTGCGGCGGTCGGCCCGGAGGTCCACTCTACCGGTCGGAGACAGGATTTAGACGAGAGCGGCGATTGCGAACCAGACGACCATCACAAAGGCGATGCCGACTTTGCCGATCATCCCGGCAGCGGTGCCGAGGAGGGTGCCCCACGAGGAACGGCCCGCCGGGAGGATGCCGCGGCCGCCTAGCAGTTCGCCGAGGAGCGCGCCGACGACGGGGCCGATGAAGACGCCGGGCAGGCCGAAAAACATCCCGACAACCGCGCCAACGATGCCACCCAGCGCTCCCCAGCGCGATGCGCCGAACCATTTTGCGCCGATGGAGCCGCTGACCAAATCCACGCCGAGCGCGAGCACCATGAGGACACCGAGCGCGACGAGGGTGGCGATGCCGACGCTATGGGCCTGGCCGAGCGCGAGATAGTTGATGACGGCTGCGGCGAAGATAATCACGGAGCCGGGGATGAACGGCACGATCGAGCCGACCAGGCCGAAGAGCATCAATCCCGCTGTGAGAACCCACCAAAAAAGTGTCATGCGAAAATTAAGAATTGCGATTTACCTTGGAGAAATTACACACTTTAATTCCGAAACCAAAATCAAACCGGAAAAAATCATCCCATGCCACTCCCTATCGGATCCAAAGCCCCCGACTTCTCCCTCAAATCCAAAAAGGCCGACGGTCTCGTCGATGTCAAACTCAGCACCAATTTCGGCGTGAAGAACACGCTCATCCTGTTTTTCCCGCTGGCGTTCACGAGCGTGTGCACCGCGGAGATGTGCGACATCAGCCAGGGGCTGGCGGGTTATTCCGACCTGAACGCGGACGTGATCGGGATCAGCGTGGACAGCCCGTTCGCGCAGGAGGCGTGGGCGAAGAAGGAGAACATCACCATCACGCTCGCGAGCGATCTCAACAAGGAAACGGCGACGGCTTACGAGGTGCTTTTCAAGGGCATCGCGGGCATCGGCGACAGCGCGGCGCGCGCGGCGTTCGTGGTGGATAAAAACGGGGTCATCCAATACAGCGAGCAGACCGCCACGCCGAAGGACCTGCCGAATTTCGAAGCGATCAAAGCCGCGCTCGCGAAACTCGCGTAGCGCGCAAAGGGGAAACAGGGAAGAGGACCATTCATGAGCAACACATTCAACGCACTGAGGAAATTTGAAACCGGCAACGGCACGCAGGGGAGCTATTACTCGCTCCCCGCGCTGGAGGAGGCGGGCGTGGGAAAAATCTCGCGGCTGCCGGTCTCGATCCGCATCGTCCTGGAGTCGGTGCTGCGCAATTGCGACGGGAAGAAGGTGACGGAGGAGGATGTGCGCACGCTGGCGAATTGGAATGCGAAATCGCCCAAGCAGGTGGAGATTCCGTTTTTGGTGGCGCGCGTGGTGTTGCAGGATTTTACCGGGGTGCCGCTGCTGGTGGACCTCGCGGCGATGCGCTCGACGGTGGAGCGCATGGGACGCAACCCGCAGATGATCGAGCCGCTCGTGCCGGTGGACCTGGTCGTGGACCATTCGGTGCAGGTGGATTTCTTCGGCTCGGCGCAGGCGCTGGCATTGAACCTCGAACTCGAATTCAAGCGCAATCGCGAGCGCTACCAGCTCCTCAAGTGGGGGCAGCAGGCGTTTGAGACGTTCGGCGTGGTGCCGCCGGGCATCGGCATCGTCCACCAGGTGAATCTCGAATATCTCGCGAAGGGCGTGCTGAATCGCGCGGAGACGTGGTTTCCGGATACGCTCGTGGGGACCGATTCGCACACGACGATGATCAACGGCCTCGGCGTTGTGGGCTGGGGCGTGGGGGGCATCGAGGCGGAGGCGGGCATGCTCGGCCAGCCGGTTTATTTTCTCACCCCGGAAGTCGTGGGCGTGCATCTCACGGGGAAGCTGGGCGAGGGGGTCACGGCGACCGACCTCGTGCTGCACATCACGCAGATGCTGCGCAAGGCGAAGGTGGTCGGGAAGTTTGTGGAATTTTACGGGCCGGGGGCGGCGTCGCTGCCGGTGGTGGACCGCGCGACGATCGGCAACATGGCGCCGGAATACGGCGCGACGATGGGCTTCTTCGGCATCGACCGGGAGACGGTCGCCTACCTGCGCGCCACGGGGCGCAGCGAACAA
>DASZPK010000231.1:0-3359 GCA_035550335.1 Chthoniobacteraceae bacterium
ACGACCTGCACAATTCGGCCAGCCAGTTCACGCTCATGGACGTCAGCGTCTCGGGAACCACGACGACTTACACGGATGTCTCGCCTACTTACACCGGCAGCAGCGACACGGATTCGTATTACGTAAGCTATCTGATCAACGACAACCGCGCCAATGGCGTGCGCTTCTTCATTCCCGCGGGCACTGGACCGTACCAGTTGACCGGCGACGGGGTGGCCAACACCGGCACGATCGCACCAACTTCGACCACGCTGGAATTCGATTTCAAAAACTCGGGTTATGTTCCCAGCGCGGGCGATGTCCTCCAAATTCCGCTCATCTATTCCGGTGAATACACGGTGGTAAGCGCGACGGCCACCACCGGCACCAAATACAAGGTAACCCTCAACCAGGCGACGGGTTACTATCTCTACACCGGCACAGTTACGACGAACACGAATATTTCCTACGGCAGCAGCAACCCGGCCAATACCGCGGGGTATTTTTACACACGCAGGGCTTATGCCGTGGTGAATGGCGTGCTGAATTTCTACCCGAATTTCACAGATCCCACCGGTTCCTACCCCTGCACATGGACCGCGGCCTCCACGGACGCACCGGTGCCGATTCGATACAACGTCGAGTCCATCGCACCCTTTTCACTCCTGGTTTCGGGAACCTCGGCATCGACCACCGGTCTGTACACCCTCCGTGTCTCGCTGGTGGCTTACGACATGAATTACAGCGCCCGTGCATTTCAAAACGGGGCCACGACTCTCCTTTCGATTATTCCCCCGCGCACGATCACCAGCCAGAACACCACGCTAAGCGACAACACCCGATGAAAACGCGCCTGTTTGCAGCAAAATCCGAATCAGGCTCCACCCTGATGGTGGTGCTGATGCTCATCGCCACAACCTCGCTCATGATCGCGGCCGTCTTCATGATGACCACCGGCGAAGCCCGGCTCATGAAACGCTCGATCGACCGCGACACTGCCATCGCCTACGGCGACGGCGTGCTCGATGATCTCTTCGACCAATGGCGTTCCGCAATGACCAACAGCTCCATGACCGCCACCCAAAAGAGGAATGGCCCCACCGGCGCGCAATTGACCGGCACGGGTTCCGGTAATTTCGGCATCACCATCACCACCACCGGGTCGAGTTCCATCCACGTCCCCCCCACCAATATGTCGCTCACGAGCTGGGGGCTCGTCGCGGGCACTCCATACGGAACCGCGCTAGCCAGCGGGAGTTCGCCCACGCTTGAAAACGGAAGCAATTCCTCGCTGCTGATCCGCATGTATTACGTGGCCACCGCCACGGTCAGTTTCCCGCACGGCTCTGTGACGGTGCAGCGCATCTTCACGCGGGCGGGCACGAATATTTTCAATAACTTCCTCTACAGTTCGCAGCCGGTCACCGAGTTGGACCCCGGCGCCACCATGTCCGTCAACGGCACGATTTACGCCGGGGGGAACCTCTATCTCGACAATTCCAATCTCACTCTGCTGCAGGATGTTTCCTACACCGGCAGCATGGCCACCACGCTTGCTCCCGGCAATAATGAGGGGGCGCCGAGCGGCACGCCCACATGGCCTTCAAGCGATCCGCCGCACTTGGGTGTGTCTCAAAACCTGATCGACGTCGTTACCTCGGAACTGGATCAAAACTTCGTAAGCTCCGGCGGTTATTACGATCCCGGCGTTTACAGCACCACGAACTCGGTCACCCAGGACGTTAACGACAAGGGCTACCATGAGCTCATCGAACAAGCTTCCTCCGGCACCCAGGCCGATCCCCTCCAGCTGGACACCGCCTCCGGCACCGCCACCGCCGACAACGAGCGCCTGGCCAGCAACGCCGATTACAGGATTTTCGTGGATGGAAGCAACAACGTGACAATTTACAAGGGCTCGACCCAGCTTACCAGCGGGGCGGAATACAACGCCATCCTGGGCGCCTTGACCACCAACACGGCTTTTTACGACGGTCGCGTGGGCGACACCGTGCGCGCGATCACCGTGGACGTGGGCAAAATTACCACCGCCTACAACGCGGGCACGATCAAGGACAACAACACATTCGAAGGTGCCACGGCCAACGACGGGCTCCTGCTTTACATACAGGACACGAGCGCTGTCAACGCGACCATCACCGGTTCCAGCGCCACCGTATCCGGCTCAGCGGTTACCACAAACAACTATAACTATAACATCGTCGCGTCCGGTACCAACGGCCTGCACACCACTGCGCTCAGCGGGACCAGCAGCCATGTCACCAGCAGTTTCGCGCGTGGCGTGCGCCTCGTGAACGGCGGGAGCCTGCCGGCCTCCAATTCCACAAATGTTACCGGGGGCCTTACCATTGCAAGCCCAAATCCCGTCTATGTCCAGGGCGATTACAACACCGGCTCCACTTACTCCGGATCGTTCTCATCCAGCGGCATGACTTACAGCAACACCCCATCCTCCGATGGCACCAATGCCTATCCCTCAGGCACGTCGACCCCCGCATGGACTTCCGGGAGTTATACCGAGCAGACCTCCGTCATAGCTGCCGACGCCGTCACAATCCTTTCAAACGGCTGGAGCGATTCAACGTCCAACTCTTCGCTTTCCTCTCGCACGCCACTCAATACGACGATCAATAGCGCCATCGTCGCGGGAAATGTCCCGACCGCGTTCGTGGTCAGCCATTTCAACGTAAGCACCGATTACAGCGGCGGCATCGAAAACTTCCCGCGCCTGCTGGAAAACTGGAGCGGCTACAATCTCACGATCCACGGTTCATTCGCGCTGTTATACAACAGCGAGCAGGCTGTCCAGCCGTGGCAGCCCACCGGCAACTATTACAACGCGCCAAACCGGCGGTGGTTCTTCGACACAACGCTGCAGAATTACAACCCGCCCGGGTTCCCTGCCGCTTATACTTACACCCGCGGGCGGTGGATGACCAAGTAATGAAACGCCTTGCCGCCGGGATCCACATTGCCTTTTGTTGCAGCGTCGCGCTGGCATGGCCGCTTGAATCCAGCCTGGCGCTCGACCTTACACCGCATGCCGGCGTCCTCCAGGGCAATGAAGGGCCGGCCACGCCGATCCTGGAATTTACTAATGGATCCAAAAAAATCACGTGGGTTGCGCCGCATGATTGGATCGCGGACGGCGGCGGCAAGTCGCTCAGCCTGTCCGCGCCCGGCGGCAGCACCGCATGGATGAAACTGATCGTCGCGCCCATTGTGAAGGAAGACCCGCAGCAGCCTGTTACCGATCCAGCGGCCAAGCCGGAGGACATTGAGGCATGGCCGAGGAAATATCTGCCCGGCGGCGCGCAGGATGTAAGCTTCGTAAAGATGGTCCCCTCACCCTTCACGGT
>DASZPK010000232.1:0-12565 GCA_035550335.1 Chthoniobacteraceae bacterium
AGGCATGTTCATTTTGGAGCGTGACCCAGCCAGCCACTCCCGCGCAAAAAATCATCGTCGCCCTCGACGTCCCCACCGAGGCGGACGCGCTCAAGCTCATCGACACGCTCGGCGACACGGTGCGTTTTTACAAAATCGGCCTCCAGCTTTTCACCAAGTGCGGGCCGGCGTTCGTGCAGCGCGTGAAGGCGACCGGCGCGCGTGTTTTCCTCGACCTGAAATTCCTCGATATTCCCAATACTGTGCAACACGCGGTGCGCTCCGCGTGCGAGATCGGCGTGGATATGATGACGATCCATCTCTGCGGCGGCGGGAAAATGATCGCGGCTGCCGTGGCCGGCGCTGGCGACGATCCCGCGCTGATCCTTGGCGTGACGGTGCTCACGAGCAGCTCGCGCGAGACATTGCAGGAGACGGGAGTGCACGGGGCGGTCGAGGACCAGGTGCTGCGACTGGCAAAGCTGGGGGTGGAAAACGGCATTCGCGGCGTGGTGGCGAGTCCGCAGGAGATTTCGCTGCTGCGGCAGGTGTTTGGGAAGGGGCTGGCGATTGTGACGCCGGGGGTGCGTCCGGAATGGGCGGCGGCGAATGACCAGCAGCGCACGCTTACGCCGCAGGCGGCGGTGGGCGCGGGGGCGGATTATCTCGTGATCGGGCGGCCGATTACGGCGCACGCGAATCCCGCGGAAGCGGCTCGGATGATTGCGGACGAGATCGGCTGATTATTTCGCGCCGTTTTTCAACGCCGCGCGCACGGTCTCGAGCTGGCCGGCGGAACCGAGCTTCTCGTTGCGGCTCGCGATGAATTTCGCGTATTCGGCCTGGAAGATGAGGCCCGGGGGACGGAAATCGAAGTCGCTCGGCTTGTCGCGGAAAAATTCGCGGTGGACGCGGGTCCATACGAGGCGGCCATCGGTGTCGATGTTGATCTTCGTCACACCGAGCTTCGCGGCGGGGAGGTATTCGTCGAGGTTCACGCCGCAGGCGCTCGGGTCGAGCGTGCCGCCGGCGGCATTGATGCGCGCCACTTCATCCTTCGGCACGCTGGAGCTGCCATGCATGACGATCGGCGTGGGAGGCATGCCGGCTTTCGCGAGGTTTTCCTCGATGCCCTGGATGACTTCGAAATGGAGCGACTGCTGGCCCTTGAATTTGTAGGCGCCGTGGCTGGTGCCGATGGCGGCGGCGAGGGCGTCACAGCCGGTCTTCTTGATGAACTCGACGGCCTCCTCGGGGTTTGTCAAACAAGCGTTGCCCTCGTCCACGTGGATGTCCTCTTCCACGCCGCCGAGCATGCCGAGTTCGGCCTCGACGCTGATGCCCTTCGCGTGCGCGCGGTCGACGACGCGCTTGGTGATCGCCACGTTTTCGTCAAACGTCTCGTGGCTGGCGTCGATCATCACCGAGGAGTAGAAGCCGGAATCGATGCACTCGTAGCAGGTCTGCTCGTCGCCATGGTCGAGATGCACCGCGAAGATCGCCTCCGGGAAAATCTCGTCCGCGGCGCGGATCATGGCCTCCATCATCCTGGTATCCGTGTACCGCCGGGCCCCCTTCGAGATTTGAATAATAAATGGAGCTTTGCTGTCCATGCAGCCGCGGAAAAGGCCGATTGTTTGCTCGGCGTTGTTGATGTTGTAGGCCCCGAGCGCAAATTTTCCGTAGGCGACCTTGTAGAGTGAGGCAGTGGTGACGATCATGATGGGGCCAAATACAAACCACGGCGGGGGTTTCGGCAAGAGGAAATGGAGGGAGGGCGAGAAAATGGCAATATAGGGGAAACCGGCGCCGCCGAATGATAGGGGGAACCGGGCTTTCGAACGATGGGGGGAGCCGGGTCCTCGATTGGCCCACGGGGGCGGGGCATTGCTGAAATAAATCGCTTCGGCGGGGGCAAAGGGGTACGGTTTCCGTCCAACCCCTTACGACCATGAAATATTCCCTCCTGTTTCCCGTGGGCGCGGCGCTGCTGGCGTTGCGCGTTTTTGCCGCTGATGAACCCGCGCCGACGCCTCCTGCGCTGACAATTTACAACCAGAATTTCGCCGTGGTGCGCGATACGGTGCCGCTGGATTTGAAGGCGGGGGCTGACAACCATGTGTCGTTTCCGGATGTGACGGCGACGGCGGAGACGGATTCGGTGATTTTGCGGGACCCGGCGGGGAAGGTGCAATTCCAGGTGCTGGAGCAGAGTTATCGCAACGACCCGGTGTCGCAGGGGCTGATGCTTTCGCTGAGCGAGGGGAAGGCGATCAAATTTGTGGTGAAGCATGACCAGAAGCCGGATGAGATCATTACCGGAACGGTGGTGCGGAGCGGTTACGGGATGGGGGGGCAGAACCAGACGGAGCCGGTGATCAATGTGAACGGGGTGCTGCAATTTTCGCTGCCGGGGGAGCCGCGGTTTGAGGGGATGGGGGACGATACGATTCTCAAGCCGACGCTGAGCTGGAGGATTAATGTGGCGGCGGCGGCGAAGTTGAATGCGGAGATTGCGTATGTGACGACGGGGCTGTCGTGGCATGCGGATTACAACATCGTGGCGGGGGAGAATAGCGACACGATGGATTTGGTGGGGTGGGTGACGTTTGACAACAACAGCGGGAAGACTTTCAAGGACGCGAAGATCAAGCTGATGGCGGGGGATGTGAACCGGATTCAGCCGCCGATGCCCATGGACATGGGAGGAGCGGGACGGATGGCGATGTTGAATGCGGCGGCCGAGCAACCGGCGGTGACTGAGAAGGCGTTTTCGGAGTTCCACCTTTATACGATCGCGGCGCCGACGACGCTGCGCGACCATGAGACGAAGCAGGTGGAGTTTGTGAAGGCGCAGAATGTGAAGGCGCCGCGCATTTTTGTGTACGACGGGGCGACGATGGAATACGGGGTGTACCCGATGTATCGCGGTCAGGGGGATTACGGCATCCCGATGAACAAAAAGGTATGGGTGCTGCGGGAGTTCAAGAACTCGAAGGACAACAACCTCGGCATCGCGCTGCCGGCGGGACGGCTGCGGTTTTACCAGGAGGACGGCGATGACAAGCAACTGGAGTTCATCGGGGAGAATAATATCGATCACACGCCGAAGGACGAGACGCTGCGGGTTTATGTGGGGAACAGTTTCGACCTCGTGGGGGAGCGGAAACGGACGGAATACAAGGTTGACCAGGCGAACCACACGGTGGATGAGACTTTCGAGATCAAGCTGAGCAATCACAAAAAGGACGCGGTGGAAATCCGGGCGGTGGAGCATCTCTCGCGGTTCGACAACTGGGAGATCGAGAAGGGGGCGCCGGACTACGTGAAACTCGACGCGAATACGATCGAATTTCATATCCCACTCAAGCCGGATGAGGTGAGGACGTTTACTTACCATGTGCATTACACGTGGTAGGAGGGCCGCTCATGAAAGCGACGGCGCTCTTCATCCCGGTGGTTTTGTTTGCGGCGAATGTTTTCGCGGATGAGCCTGCCACTTCGACAGGCCCGGGGCCTGCGGCGAAGACGGCGCTGACGATTTACAACCAGAATTTCGCGGTGGTGCGGGATGCGGTGCCGCTCGATTTGAAGCAGGGGGAGAATGCCGGCGTGACGTATTCGGGGATGACGGCGACGGCGGAGACGGATTCGGTAATTTTGCGGGATGCGGACGGGAAGGTGAAGTTGCAGGTGCTCGAGCAGAGTTATCGCAATGACCCGGTGTCGGAGGGGTTGCTGCTTTCGATGAACGAGGGGAAGGCGGTCGATTTTGTGGTGAAGCATGACCACAAGCCGGATGAGATCATTACCGGGACGGTGGTGCGGAGCGGGTACGGGATGGGCGGGCGGAACCAGACGCAGCCGGTGATCAATGTGAATGGAGTGCTGCAATTTTCGCTGCCGGGGGAGCCGAGGTTCAAGGGGCTGGGCAGCGATACGATTTTGAACCCGACGATGACGTGGAAGCTGAATGCGAGCGCGGCGGGGAAGTTGAACGCGGAGATCGCTTACGTGACAAACGGGATGTCGTGGCATGCGGATTACAACATCGTGGCGGGTGAGAACAGCGATAACATCGATCTCGTGGGGTGGGTGACTTTCAACAACCAGAGCGGGAAGACATTTGAGAATGCGAAGATCAAGCTCATGGCGGGGGATGTGAACAAGATCCGCAACATAGCTCAACCCGTTTTCGATACGAGGAAAGAGGCGTACAACGAAACACGGGCCCTGCCTGCGCCCGTGGTAACCGAGAAGGCGTTTTCAGAGTTCCACCTGTATTCCATCGGCGCGCTGACGACGTTGCGGGACCACGAGACGAAGCAAGTGGAGTTTGTGAAGGCGGAGGGGGTGAAGGCGCCACGCATTTTCGTTTATGACGGGGTGACGATGGAATACGGCGGCGTTTACCCGATGCCTCGCGGGAATGGCGACTATGGCATCCCGATGAACAAGAAGGTTTGGGTGCTACGGGAGTTCAAGAACTCGAAGGACAACAACCTCGGCATGCCGCTTCCGGCGGGGCGTCTGCGGTTTTACCAGCAGGATGAGGACGACGGCAAGCAACTGGAGTTTATCGGGGAGAATAACATCGATCATACACCGAAGGATGAGACGCTGCGGGTGTATGTGGGGAATAGCTTCGATATGGTGGGGGAACGGAAACGGACGGATTACAAGGTGGACCGGGCGAACCATACGGTGGATGAGACGTTTGAGATCAAACTGAGCAACCACAAGAAGGACGCGGTGGAAATCCGCGCTGTGGAGCACCTCTCACGATACGACAATTGGGAGATCGAAAAAGGGGCGCCGGATTATGTAAAGACCGATGCGAACACCATTGAATTTCATATCCCGCTCAAGCCGGATGAGGTGAGGACGTTTACTTATCATGTGCATTACACGTGGTAGGTGAGGAATAACGAAGCTCGAATGACGAATTATGAAGACGACGATTTGGACAGCATGTGTGGTTTTGGTTGCGGCGAATGTTTTTGCGGATGAGCCCGCGACCGCGCCTGCGCTGACGATTTATAACCAGAATTTCGCGGTGGTGCGCGATACGGTGCCGCTGGATTTGAAGGCGGGGGCGGATAACCACGTTTCGTTCCCGGGGATGACGGCTAGCGCGGAGACGGATTCGGTGATCCTGCGCGACCCGGAAGGGAAGGTGCAGTTCCAGGTGCTGGAGCAGAGTTACCGGAATGATCCGGTGTCGCAGGGGCTGCTGCTATCGCTGAACGAGGGGAAGGGGGTGAAGTTCGTGGTGAAGCACGACCAGAAGCCGGATGAGATCATCACGGGGACGGTGGTGCGGAGCGGGTACGGGATGGGCGGGCAGAACCAAACGCAGCCGGTGGTCAATGTGAATGGGACGCTGCAATTCTCACTGCCCGGAGAGCCGCGGTTCGATGGATTGGGAGACGATACGATTCTCAACCCGACGCTGAGTTGGAGGATCAATGCTCCCGCGGCGGCGAAGCTTAACGCGGAGATCGCATATGTGACCTCGGGCCTTTCGTGGCACGCGGATTACAACATCGTGGCGGCTGAGAATAGCGATGTGATCGATTTGGTGGGGTGGGTGACTTTTGACAATCACAGCGGGAAAACTTTCGAGAACGCGAAGATCAAGCTGATGGCGGGCGATGTGCACAAGGTGGTGTCCCCTTTGCAGTACGCCTTTGCTGGCGCGGCAATTACAACAGGCCTGCGTTCCGGCGGGGAGGCGATTGTGACCGAGAAGGCGTTTTCGGAATTCCATCTTTATACGATCGGCGCGCCGACGACGCTGCGCGACCACGAGACGAAGCAGGTGGAGTTTGTGAAGGCGCAGAAGGTGAAAGCGCCGCGCATTTTTGTGTATGACGGGGTTGCGGTGGATTACGGGACCTATCCGATGCAGCGCGGGAGCGGCGACTATGGCATCCCGATGAACAAGAAGGTGTGGGTGCTGCGGGAGTTCAAGAATTCGAAGGAGAACAATCTCGGCATCGCGCTGCCGAAAGGGCGGCTGCGCTTTTACCAGCAGGATGACGACGACGGCAAACAACTGGAGTTCATCGGCGAGAACGAGATCGACCACACGCCGAAGGACGAGACAATCCGCGTTTACGTGGGGAACAGCTTCGACCTGGCCGGCGAGCGGCGGCGCACGGAATACAAGGTGAGCAAGGCGAACCACACGGTGGACGAGACATTTGAAATCAAGCTCCGGAACCACAAGAAGGACCCGGTGGAAATCCGGGCCGTCGAGCACCTGTCGCGCTACGACAATTGGGAGATCGACAAGAAGGCGGAGGAGTACACGAAGGTGGATTCATCGACGATTGAGTTTCATGTGCCGTTGAAACCGGATGAGGAGAAGGTGATTACTTACAAGGTGCATTACACCTGGTAGGTGAATGACGAAATCCGGATGACGAATCGCGGCTTATGAAAACAGAGTTGCTTTTGGCTTCGGTATTTTTGCTTGCGGCGAATGCTTTCGCGGATGAGCCCGCTTCCGTCCCGCCGCCGGCGCTGACGATTTATAACAAGGATTTTGCGGTGGTGCGGGATGCGGTGCCGCTGGATTTGAAACAGGGGGAGAATCGCGGCGTCACGTATTCGGGGATGACGGCGACGGCGGAGACAGATTCGGTGATTTTGCGGGACGCGGATGGGAAGGTGAAGCTGCAGGTGCTGGAGCAGAGTTATCGCAATGATCCGGTATCGGATGGGCTGTTGCTCTCGATGAATGAGGGGAAGGGGGTGAAGTTCGTCGTGAAACACGACCAGAAGCCGGATGAGATCATCACGGGGACGGTGGTGCGGAGCGGCTATGTGGCGGGGGGACAGAACCCGATGCAGCCGGTGATCGATGTGAATGGCGTGCTGCAATTTTCGCTGCCGGGCGAGCCGCGTTTTGACGGGCTTGGGGACGGCACGATTTTGAACCCGACGATGACCTGGAAATTAAATTCCAGCGAGGCGGCGAAGATCAATGCGGAGATTGCCTATGTGACGAGCGGGCTTTCGTGGCACGCGGATTACAACATCGTGGGGGCTGAGACGAGCGATGTGGTCGACCTGGTGGGATGGGTGACGTTTAACAACAACAGCGGAAAGACATTCAAGGACGCCAGGATCAAGCTGATGGCGGGGGATGTGAATAAACTCCCGCCACCGGGCAGTCCTGTTGATTACCTGGCGGTGACGCCGACCACGCCGGCCAATTTTCAAACGCCCGCGGTATTGGAAAAGGCCTTCTCCGAGTTCCATCTTTACACCATCGCCAACCCGACGACGTTGCGGGACCACGAAACGAAGCAGGTGGAGTTTGTGCGGGCGCAGGGGGTGAAAGCACCGCGGATATTTGTGTATGACGGGGCATCAATGACTTATGGCGGCGAGTTTCCAATACCCCCGTTTGATGAAGGCGTCTCGATGAACAAAAAAGTGTGGGTGTTGCGGGAGTTCAAGAATTCCCAGGAAAACAAACTCGGGATGCCGCTGCCAAACGGGCGGCTGCGTTTTTACGAGCAGGACGATGGCGGGGGGCTGGAGTTTATCGGGGAAAATGAGATCGACCATACCTCGAAAGACGAGACGGTGCGTGTGTACGTGGGGAACAGCTTTGACCTGACAGGGGAGCGCCGCCGCACGGATTTCAAACAGAACCAGGGCAACCATTGGACCGAGGAGGCGTTTGAGATCAAACTGCGGAATCACAAAAAAGAGGCGGTGGAAATCCGGGCAGTCGAGCATATGTCGAGCTATGGATTCAACGGATGGACGATCAAAGACAGCGACCGGAGCGATGCTTTTACGAAGCTGGATTCACATACGATCGAGTTCCGTGCGGCGCTGAAGCCGGATGAAGAGAAGGTAATTAAATACCGGGTGCGATACACATGGTAGGTAAATGACGAAATCCGAATGACGAATCTTGATTATGAAAACACGCATCCTGTTTCCCTTGGCTGTGTTATTTGCGGCAAATGTTTTTGCGGATGAACCCGCTCCCGTCCCTCCGCCGGCTCTGACGATTTACAACCAGAATTTTGCGGTGGTGCGCGATTCGGTGCCGCTCGATTTGAAGCAGGGGGAGAATGCCGGCGTGACGTATTCGGGGATGACGGCGACGGCCGAGACGGATTCGGTGATTTTGCGGGATGCGGATGGGAAGATCCAATTGCAGGTGCTGGAGCAGAGTTATCGCAATGACCCGGTGTCGGACGGCCTCTTGCTCTCGATGAACGAGGGGAAGGCGGTCGATTTTGTGGTGAAGCATGATAACAAGCCGGATGAGATCATTACGGGGACGGTGGTGCGGAGCGGGTATGGGATGGGCGGGCGGAACCCGATGCAGCCGGTGATCAATGTGAACGGGGTGCTGCAATTTTCGCTGCCGGGGGAACCGCGGTTCAAGGGGCTGGGCAGCGACTCGATTCTGAACCCGACGATGACGTGGAAGCTGAATGCGAGCGCGGCGGGGAAGTTGAACGCGGAGATCGCGTATGTGACGGGCGGGCTGTCATGGCACGCGGATTACAACATCGTGGCAGGGGAGAATAGCGATAACATCGACCTGGTCGGCTGGGTGACTTTTGACAACAACAGCGGGAAGACTTTCAAGGACGCTAAGATCAAGCTCATGGCGGGGGATGTGAACCGAATCCGCAACACGGTCTCCCAACCCGTATTTGACACGAGAAAAGAGGCCTACAATGAAACGAGGTCCCTGGCGACCGCGGTGACTGAGAAGGCGTTTTCGGAGTTCCACCTTTATACTATCAGCGCGCCGACGACGTTGCGGGACCATGAGGCGAAGCAGGTGGAGTTTGTGAAGGCGGAGGGCGTGAAAGCGCCGCGCATTTTTGTTTACGATGGGGCGACGGAGACCTATGGCGAATATTCGGGGCAGCAGGGGAGCGGGGATTACGGCATTCCGATGAACAAGAAGGTGTGGGTGCTGAGGGAGTTCAAGAACTCGAAGGAGAATAATCTCGGAATCCCGTTACCAGCGGGGCGGCTGCGGTTTTACCAGGAGGACGGCGACGACAAGCAACTGGAGTTCATCGGAGAGAACCAGATCGACCATACGCCGAAGGACGAGTCGATCCGCGTGTATGTCGGGAACAGTTTCGACCTGGTGGGCGAGCGGAAGCGGACGGAATACAAGGTGAGCAAGGCGAACCACACGGTGGATGAGACTTTCGAAATCAAGCTGAGCAACCACAAGAAGGAGGCGGTGGAGATCCGCGCGGTGGAGCATCTCTCGCGTTACGACAATTGGGAGATCGAGAAGGGGGCGCCGGATTATGTGAAGACCGATTCGCACACGGTGGAGTTCCACATTGCGCTCAAGCCGGATGAGGTGAGGACGTTTACTTACCATGTGCATTATTCGTGGTAGGTAAGGAATGACGAAGCTCGAATGATCCCGCCTTGCGGGAACGAAAGAAGCCCGAATGACGAATGACGAAATTATGAAAGCGGCGGTTAGAGTTGTTTGGGCGGTTGGGATCGCGCTCGCGCTCGTTTCCCTTCGCGGGGATGCGGGCGAGCCGGGGGACCGGTGGAAGAGCGTGGAGCTTTGGAGCAATAAAACGCTCACGGCGCGCATGCGCTATTTGCCGAAGGCGTCGCTTGCGGATGAGGATATTGTCGTCGTGGAGTTCGACAACGAGAGCGGCTCGACGCTGGATGTTTCGCAGGTGTGGGCAGGGGCGCAGACCGAGAAGAAAAGCCGGGATGGCAAGGTTGTGCCGTGGGGCCAGATCCTCGGCATATTGCCCGCCGGCAAGCTGGCGCCCGGAGTCACCACGTTTGAGAAAGCGAGCAAAGGCGTGGGCATGAACCTGGGGCTGCCGCCGCGCGACGGGTATGTCATCGATGTCGTGGCGCATTGCGAGGTGCATTTGAGCGACGGAGAGGCATTTTCGACGCCGAAAGAGGGGGTGAAGTTCCAGATGGAGTGGGTGTATCCGAGCCCGGCCGAAATTGAAGATGCCAGGAAGGAGGTGAGACCGCTCCTGGAGAACCCGGTGCGGAATGACTCGCAGTTAAGCAGATTGGGAGCGCTCCTGGACATTACCGAGGTGTCCGACTCGCTGACGGTGGATGAGCTGCTATCCGCCTTGAAGTCGCGCCCGAGCCGCGCGGATGGACGGGACCTCATAGCGCAGCAAATCGCGCGGCGGTTTGGCAACGATCCCAAGGTTGTGGCCTATTACCTCGGCGAGTTGTCCACGGACGATCAAGGGGTGATGTCCGATCTTGCCCAATTTCCCATTTGGGATCGGTCATGGATTCCGCCGCTCGTGGAAAAATTCGAGAAGAAAGGCGACTCGGATGCCTTGGGGATACTTGGCAAATACCGGAAAGATTGGGGGGCGGACAAAGGGATTGTCTCGCGGCTTTCAAAAGCGCTTCTCAAATACCGGCCGCTCTTGAGCGAGAAGACTTCGTCTCTTGAGGGCAATGGGGCTGTCGGGTGGGAGAGGAATGCCTATGAGGCCGGCGTGATCGGCGACCCGGCGCTGATTCCCATTCTCGCGCCTGCGTTGGATGATACGCGGGTTTTGAAGCGGCCGATGAGCGCCGAGTATCCGCCGGACTCGGTTTTTCGGATTTGCGACCCTGCGTTGATGGCGATTCTCATGATATTGGATGGGAATGACGCCGCGGCGTTCAAGCAGGCGGGGGTGGATCCGGGGATGGGTGAGTGGTCGGGGGATGACAAGCAGCGATTTGCCGGGTATGACCGCGTGATTGCGTTGACGAAAGAGCGTTTGAAAAAAATGGGGGATGGCGGCGGGGATTCTTCGGCTGGGCAATAGGCGATGCTGAATTTCATGTAACGCATATTTTACGCGCGGCGGTCGGCCCGGAGATCCGACCCTACCGGTCGCAAGCGGAAGATTTTTTTGAACCAGATAATCAACGGCGCGGAGTGACCCGGGCGGCGAAGCAATGCGCCTGCCCGGATCAAACCGCCTGTTTTACGTCCAAGCCAGCCAGCCAACCAACCAACCCACAACACCACCATGAAACACATCCTCATATCCGCCGCATGCTGCTGCATGCTTTTATCGCCACTGTCCGCGCCCGCCGATCCGCCGGCGCTTACGATTTACAACCAGAACTTCGCCGCGGTGCGCGACACGGTGCCGCTCGATCTGAAGGAGGGTTTAAACGATGTAAAATTCACGGGCATGACGGCGACCGCGGAGACGGATTCGGTTGTGCTGCGGGACCCGGGTGGAAAGGTCAAGCTGCAGGTGCTCGAGCAGAGCTACCGGAACGACGCGGTGTCGCAGGATTACCTGCTCTCGCTCTGCGAGGGGAAGGAGATCGATTTCTTCGTGAAGGAGCCGAACAAGGAGGACCACATCGTGAAGGGGAAGGTGATCCGGAGCGGGTACGGCACGGGCGGGCAGAACCCGACGCAGCCGATCATCGAGGTGAACGGCGCGATGCAATTCTCGCTGCCGGGCGAGCCGCGATTCACCGGGCTCGGCGGCGACACGATCCTGAACCCCACGCTTTCGTGGAAACTCAACGCGAGCACGGCGGGCAAGCTCGACGCGGAGATCGCGTATCTCACCGAGGGGCTGTCGTGGCACGCGGATTACAACGTGCTCGCGAGCGAAAAGAGCGACGTGATCGACATGGTCGGCTGGGTGACGTTTGACAACGAGAGCGGAAAGACGTTTGAGAATGCGAAGATCAAGCTCATGGCGGGCGATGTGCACCGCGTACCGCCCCCGGCGCCCCCGGCGGAAGCGGCCGATGCGAATACGCCGCAGCCAATCGCCGAAGGCCCGGCCGAGCCGGCGGTGACCGAGAAGGCTTTTTCCGAATTCCACCTTTACACGATCGACAATCCCACGACGCTGCGCGACCACGAAACGAAGCAGGTGGAATTCATCCGCGTGCAGAACGTGAAAGCGCCGCGGATTTTCGTGTACGACGGCGCGTCGGAAAGCTACGGTGATTACGGGGGGCAGGCCGGGGACGAGGATTACCAGCTGCCGATGAACAAAAAGGTGTGGGTGCTGCGGGAGTTCAAGAACTCGAAGGAGAATAATCTGGGCATGCCGCTGCCGGCGGGGCGTCTGCGGTTTTATCAGCAGGACAGCGACGACAAGCAACTGGAATTCATCGGGGAGAATGAAATCGACCACACGCCGAAGGACGAGACGATCCGCGTGTATGTGGGCAACAGCTTCGACCTCGCGGGCGAGCGCCGGCGCACGGATTTCAAGGTGGATGAGGACAACCACCGGATGGAGGAGGCGTTTGAGATCAAGCTGCGCAATCACAAGAAAGAGGGAGTGGAGATCCGCGTGGTGGAGCACCTGCCGCGGTACGAGAACTGGGAGATCCGCGACAAGGAGCGCACGGACGCGTTCACGAAGCTGGACGCGCAGACGGTCGAGTTCCGCGTGCAACTCAAGCCGGACGAGGAGAAGGTGCTGACTTACAAGGTGCATTATTCGTGGTGACTTGCCGTGAAAACGGTTATATAAACATTCATGGACGCAAGGTTTTCGTTGGTCCCGCTGGAGGAGCTGGAGTTCCAGGGGACGGC
>DASZPK010000233.1:0-3273 GCA_035550335.1 Chthoniobacteraceae bacterium
CATGAATCCCACGGAAAAGGAGGAACTGATGAAGCTGATCCGTTTCGTTCAGGAAAAATTCGGCCTGGCGGTGCTGCTGGTCGAGCACGACATGCACGTCGTCATGGGCATCTGCCAGCGGATTGCGGTGCTCGATTACGGGAAAAAAATCGCCGAGGGAGCGCCCGCCGAGATCCGCTGCAACCCGAAGGTGATCGCCGCTTACCTCGGACAGGAGCACACCGATGCTTGAAGTGCGCGATCTTCATGTGAATTACGGCGCGATTGCCGCGCTGCACGGCATTTCGCTGCGGGTGCCGGCGGGGAGCATCGTCACGCTCATCGGCGCGAACGGCGCGGGTAAAACCACGACATTGCGAGCGATCAGCGGCCTCGTGCGCGCCCGCTCCGGCGTGATCCGTTTCCAGGACCGCGAAATCGCCGCGTTCCCGCCGCACGAAATCGTCGCACTCGGTCTCGCGCATTCGCCCGAGGGCCGCATGGTTTTCGCCAACCTCACCGTGCTGGAAAACCTCCAAATGGGCGCCTACCTGCGCAAAGACAAGGCAAAGCTCAAGGAAGACCTCGATTATATTTACAACATCTTTCCCCGGCTGAAAGAGCGCGAGAAACAGGCCGCCGGCACCTTGAGCGGCGGCGAGCAGCAGATGCTTGCCATCGGGCGGGCGCTGATGAGCAAACCGAAATGCCTCATGCTCGACGAGCCCTCGCTCGGCATCGCGCCGATCCTGGTCAAAACGATCTTCGAAAAAATCGTGGAGGTGAACAAGACCCTCGGCATCACCATCCTGCTCGTCGAACAAAACGCGAATCGCGCGCTGGAGATATCCAATTACGGCTACGTGCTCGAGTCGGGCCGGATCATCATGGAGGATAATTCGCTCGCGTTGCGACAGAACAAGCAGGTGCAGGCGTCGTATTTGGGCGGCGGACAGGAGCCGTGCGCGGACCCGAAATGAGCAGCAAACCAGCAACGGATATCGTGGATGTCGCTTTCACAACCGATGAGCTTCAAGTCACGCTCGCCGACGGGCGGCGTGTTTTCGCTCCGTTGGAATGGTTTCCACGACTTTTGCGCGCAACACCTGCCCAGCGCTTAAACTGGCGTCTCATTGGGGGAGGCGTTGGCGTTCATTGGGAAGAAATCGACGAGGATATTTCCGCGCGAAGCCTGCTCGCGAGTTAATCGCCAATATCTCTTGTCTCGCGCGTAATCTCTGTCGAAGCGAAATCAAGTGAACGACAACGCCCAATTGCCGCGCATCGTCTTTCAAATTCAAAATGTCGATTCCGGCGGCGCTTGGGGCGAACTCGCGATGTTTGCTGAGGACGCATTGCTAATGCGAGCCCAGGAGTATCCGCTTACGATGCTGAGCGGGCAGCTATCCGCATGGAGCGATCGTGTCGATGACAACGAACATTGCGCCATGTTCTGCCTGGATGTTTCCGGCCATCCCGAATTTCTCGGCACATTCCGTATCGAACCGCGCCCAAAGGGGTGGCAATTTACTGCCATCAACGAGATCCGCAGGCATGAGAAACTTTTCACTCTCAATGAATGCAAGCAGATGGTTTCGCTGTTTCGTGAGCAATTGCTGAACGCCCTCGACTCTTTTGCCCATTGAACAAACATTCTTGTCGTCCGCGCGAACCGCGCTAAATTATCCCGCAATGGAGATGATCAAGAAAAACATGACCCTCGAATACTGGCAGGAGAACGGCTGGTTCGAGGGGCGCCTGCGGGAAATTCCCGAGGTGCTCGGCCAGGGCCAGACCCTCGATGAACTCGAGGACCACGTTCGCGAGGATTGCGCGGCGCTGGTGAGCGACGAGGAATACGCGCGCCGCCGCGGCTACGCACATCTCGACGCCGCGGACATCTGGAATGCCGACCTGAAACTGGTGGAACTCAACCGCTTCCAGGCTTCCGTCGCGCAGTTACAAGCGCTCTCGCCCGACCGCGCCGAAAAAGTTTTTGCCTACATCGAGGACCTTATCGACCTCGAAGCACTCGAGCGCCGTGCCGACGAGGAGGACGCACGCAAAGCGCGCGAAGGCGGCGCCAGCGATTTCGAGAAGGACGGCGAGGAGGACGGGGACGAAACGTGGTGATCGGCAAAGGCATTGGTTCCTTCCGTTCGCGTTGAAAAAATGCCCCGCGAATACACACTCCACCGCCCGCCGGTCGCCTCGATCAAGATCGATTACGCGGCGGAGCTCAATGAGCAGCAATGCGCCGCCGTCACCGCTCCGCCGGGGCCCGCGTTGGTCATCGCGGGTGCGGGGAGCGGCAAGACGCGCACGCTCACCTACCGCGTCGCCTACCTGATCGAAAACGGAGTTGAGCCGCGCAACATCCTGCTGCTCACTTTCACCAACAAGGCCGCGCGCGAAATGCTCGACCGCGTGACGAATTTGCTTCCCAACGACACGAGCGGCCTTTGGGGCGGGACGTTCCACTCGGTGGGCAACCGCATCCTGCGCCGGCAAGCGGAGGCGGCGGGGTTTGCGAATGGCTTTTCGATCATGGACCGCGAGGACCAGCAGGACATGCTTGATTCGGTGATCGCGGCGAGCGGCGTTGACCCCAAGGACAAGCGCTTTCCCAAAGGCGAAGTGCTGGCCGATATTTTTTCGTACGCCATCAACACAGCGCGGAGCATCGAGGATGTGCTCGTGGAGAAATACCCGTACTTTCTCGAGTTGAACGAGCAGATCGCCTCGATGCAAAAAAAATACGAGGAGCGCAAAAAATCGGCGAACTCGCTCGACTTCGACGATCTCCTTGAAAAACCGCTGCGCCTCCTCCAGCGCGACGCGAAGATCGCGGAGTTTTACCAGCGGCAGTTCCAATTCATCCTCGTGGACGAATACCAGGATACGAACCGGATCCAAGCCGAGTTCATCGACATCCTCGCCGCACTGCAAAAAAACGTGATGGTTGTGGGCGACGACGCGCAATCGATCTACTCGTGGCGCGGGGCGAATTTCCAGAACATCCTCGATTTCCCGAAGCGCTACCCGGGCGCCGCGGTTTACAAGATCGAGACGAATTACCGCAGCGTGCCGGAAATCCTCGAGGTGGCAAACGCCGCCATCGCCGCGAATGAGCGGCAATTCCGCAAAGTGCTCCACTCCTCGCGCGAGGGGACGCGGTTGAAGCCGGGGCTCGTGCCGCTGGGCGACCCGAACCAGCAGGCGCTCTTCGTGACGCAGCGCATCCTCGACCTGCGCGAGGAGGGGATCGACCTCAACGAGATCGCGGTGCTCTAC
>DASZPK010000234.1:0-6660 GCA_035550335.1 Chthoniobacteraceae bacterium
TTGGAAACCGAATTTCTTGAAAAAATCGGGGTCGGTCATCATCGGGCGGGTGTCGGCATGATAAGCGACCTTGCAGCCGTGCTCGCGCCGGATGCGCGCGGCGTCGAGGATGTGATCGACATGGCCGTGGGTGAGGAGGAGCAGCGTGACTTTGTGTCCCTTCGCGGCGAGCCATTGCGCGGCGGTCTGCGGGGCGTCGATAAGGATGCCGTGCTCCTCGATGAAAAAACAATTCGTGTCAAAGACGCCGCCGGTGAAGGAGTGGATTCGCATGGAACGCAACCACTTAAAGAAGGCATTTCGGGGCGTGCGGCAAGAGTTTTTGCGCGGGAATGCGGCGGCGCGCGCGGAATGTGCTATTTTACCCAGCCGTTAGTTGCTTTATTTCCGAAACCTGCCACAGTGATTGGCTTTTAATTACACAACATGAAGAAGTTCCCTGCGTTTATTCCCTCCCTTCTGGCGTTTGTTGTCCTGCTCCCCGCGCTTCCGCTGCGCGCCGATGACACCGATCCCGGACAAATCTCCATCGCCGTGGGGCAATTGCTCGAGCGCGACCACTACACCAAGCGCAAGCTCGACGCCGATCTTTCCAAGCAACTCCTGAAGAACTACCTCGACTCGTGCGATTACAGCCACCTGTTCTTCACGCAGAAGGACATCGACGCGTTCAACGACAAATACGCCACCTCGCTTTCCGACGACATCCTGCTCGGCAACCCGACCGCCGCGTATGAAATCTGGGACGTCTACACCAAGCGCGTCGAGGAGCGCGTGGCGAAGGTGAAGGAACTGCTCAAGGACGGCAAATTTACTTTCGACAGCGACCGCACCATGGAGCGCGACCGCACCAAGGCCCCGTGGCCGAAGGACGACGCCGAGGCCGACCAGATCTGGCACGACCGCATCGAGGGCGAGCTCCTCCAGGAAAAATTGCTGCCGCATCCCATAGAGCCGGCGCTCAAGGTCCTCAACCGCCGTTACGACCAGCTTGTTAAAAACGTGCATGAGGAAAATCGTGACGACGTCCTCAAGCGCTTCCTCGACCAGCTTGCGCAGACCTACGACCCGCACTCGGAATACATGAGCAAGGACGATTTCGCGAGCTTCAGCATCCTCATGAAGAATTCGCTCGTGGGCATCGGCGCGGTGCTCCAGTCCGATGAAGGCTACGCGAAGATCATGGACCTCGTCGAGGGCGGCCCCGCGAAGATGAGCGGCAAGCTCAAGGTCGGCGACCGCATCAGCGCCGTGGCGCAGGGGAACGATGATTTTGTCGACGTGATCGATATGAAGCTGGACAAGGTCGTCGATATGATCCGCGGGAAAAAAGGCACGACTGTGCGCCTCAAAGTGATCAGCGCCCACACCGCCGATACCAAGGTCATCGAGATCGTGCGTGACGAAGTGAAATTGAAAGAGCAGGACGCCAAGGCCGAACTCATCGAGATGCCCGATGTCAATGGCCAGCCCCGCCGTCTCGGCTGGATCAAGCTCCCGGCGTTTTATTCCGACATGGAGCATCCCGACCAGAAGAGCACCACCAAGGACGTGCTCGCGCTCCTCAATCGCCTCAAGCAGGAAAATATCTCGGGCCTCATCATGGACCTCCGCAACAACGGCGGCGGCTCGCTCGATGAAGCCGTGAACCTCACAGGCCTCTTCGTCAAGAAAGGCCCGGTGGTCCAGACCAAGGACAGCAACGACAACGTCCACGTCTCCCGCTGCCGCGACACCGAGATCGCTTGGGACGGGCCGCTCATCGTTCTCACCAACCGCCTGAGCGCCTCCGCCAGCGAAATCTTCACCGCCGCGTTGCAGGATTACGGCCGCGCCGTGGTCGTGGGCGACGAGACCACTTTCGGCAAGGGCACCGTGCAGACGGTCATTCCCATCGCGCGCGCCATCCCGTCGTTTGGCGGCATAGCTGATGAATATTCCGCCGGCGCGCTCAAGCTCACCATCCAGAAATTTTACCGCATCGCCGGCGGCAGCACGCAGTTGCATGGCGTCTCGGCGGATGTCGTAATCCCGTCGCTTTGGGACATCCCGAAGCTTTACGGCGAGAGCGCGCTCAGGGACCCGCTCCCGTACGACGTGGTGAGCGCCGCCACGTATGACAAGGCGGACAAACAGCTCTTCATCCCCGATCTCAAGCAACGTTCCGCCGCACGCGTGGCCGCGAACCCGGAATTCGGCTACGTGATCGAGGACCTCGCCCGCATCAAGGCGAAGCTCGCCTCGAACACGATTTCGCTCAACGAGAAGGAGCGCCGCGCCGAGGACGCCGCCGACAAGGAGCGCAACGACAAACGCGACGCCGCCCGCGCCAAGATCAAGGCCCCGGACGAGAAGGCTTATGAAATCACGCTCGACAACGTCGACAAACCCGACCTCCAGCCCGTGAAAAACGAGGTGAAGGGGCCCACCGAGGATGATCCGAATCCCACCGACAGCGACGATAATTCGGGCGGCGACGCCACTGCCAGCAAGAAGCCCGTGATCGACCCGCAAAAGGCCGAGGCATTGAACATCCTCAACGACTTGATAGACCTCTCCAAGTCTGCCAAGACCGCGAGCGCTGCGACGCCCACTCCCGCCGCGCAGTAATTTCGTATCGGGCTGGTTGATTAATTTGAGGCAAGCTGGAACAAATTGGCATCGACTTTCCTGCGCGTGAATTGTTATACAATTCTCTCATGCGCCGGTTTTCTCACGCCATAAAAATCGCCTGCATTGTCCGCCTGGCCGCGATCGCGATCGTTGCCTGCGCGGGGTTCGCGCCATTGCACGCGGAGGATATCTTCACCTACGCCAGGCTTTGCGCGCAGCCTTGGGAAATGTCCCGGCCCGCGGCCGCCGGGGTGTGGGAGCGGGTCCGCGCTTTCCATTGGGACGGGACGTTTACCACGCAGGGGCAACCCGGCGAGTCGGGCAAATGGGTCGTGAGTGGCAACAAGGTGGCGCTCACGTTTTCCGATGGCACCACGGAGTCCATTGCGCTGCCGCTCGATCCGTTCGGGTCCGATGGCATTGCCACGGATGGCCAGCCGATGGATGTGGTCCAGTTGACGCCCGAGCCGCCGCCGGTGAAACCCGAGGTGCAGCAGAAAGCCTCCGACATCGTGAGCGCATTCGGGAAGGACCTGGTTATCATTTCCGGCAACGTGGGCGATGGGAGCGGATTCATTGCCAATTTCGGCAAATCGAAATTCCTTTTTACGAACATCCATGTGATCGCGGGCGTGGGGACGGCCACGTTCCAGGCGCTCGATGGCACGAAGCTGGTCCCCACTTCGATCTCGTCCGCGGCTGACCGCGACGTCTTTTGCCTCGGCGTGAACCAGGCCGGCGCGGCGCTCGAGCTCATGCAGGATGTGGACAAGGAAGCGGCGCCGGGCGACGATGTCGTGGTGCTCGGCAATGCGGACGGCCAGGGCGTGGTGAACACCCTCATTGGCAAGTTGCTCGCGATTAATGCCGACACCATCGAGGTGAACGCGCCGTTCATTCCCGGGAACAGCGGCAGCCCGATCATCCATCTCAAGACGGGAAAGGTCATCGGCATCGCCACGTTTCACGACATCATCAATTACGACGCGGTGGAGGTGTCGAAGGGGCAGATCAAACCGATCATCCGGCGTTACGGCTACCGCCTCGACAATGTCAACGGGTGGCAGGCGGTGGAGTGGCGCTCCTTCTACGCGCAGTCAACCGAAATGGAAAAGATCGAGGGAACGACAGAGGCGCTTGCGGATTTGCTGCGCCAGGTGGAGGCCAATACTCCGTCTGCCTCGCTGAGGTCCGACGATCCCGTGGTTGGCAAGTGTATCCTGCTATGGCAAGAGGCGAGGTCCAGTAACTACCAGATAGCAGATCGCGCATTTGCTTCGAGCGTCCAGGCCGCCTGCCAGACGGATATCGCCGCCGCGCGGCTGCATATCGGCTATGCGTTTTTCCTGCACAAGCTTGCCGACCAGGTGAAGAAGCGGGACGAGATTCTCAAGGAATTTCAAAAGACTTTCACGAAGTGGCAGTGACCCGCTGATATTTGCTTCACTTGCGTGGCGCGGAATGTTACAGACCCGTAATTCGTTGGTTCATTACGCCCATGCATACATCGAAGGTTTCCGGAATCATTGCGTCTCTCGCGTTGTTCTCCTCCGGTTTGATCCCGGCGCTCCGCGCTGATGACGCCGACACCACCGCCATGCTCTGCGAGCGGCCTTGGGAGGTGGTGGGGAGCGCATCCTACGGGTATTGGGCGCGGGTTCGCATTTTCAAGGACGACGGGACTTTTACGACGAAGGGCTCGGATGCCGAGTCGGGCAAATGGACGATCGAGTCCAATTCGATCCTTCTCACGTTTCTCGACAAGCACATCGATTCCATCTCGCTGCCACTCGATCCGGAAGGCGTGCCGGGCGCCGATGCGTACGGCGAGCCTACGTTCTGCACGCAGCTTCCGCCCAATCCCGTGCCTCCGGATGCCGGGGAGCAAAAGGCCCTGGCGGATTTGGCCAATGCCTGCGGCGATGAAATCGTGGCGGCATCGGGCAGCAATGCCTACGGCAACGGCTTCATTGCAGCCATGGGCAAATCGAATTTCGTCTTTGCCTGCACGCGCACGCTCGCGGCCATCCCGAACGCGGCTTTCAAGACCGCGAACGGCAACGCGCCGGTGCAAACGGGCGGGGTGTCCCTCGCAGTTGGCCGCGACGTGGCCTGCCTGGCTGCCGCGTCCGGCGGCAAACCGCTCGAATTCATGCAGGATGTGGACAAAAATGCCGCCGTGGGTGACGACGTGGCGGTGCTCGCCGGTACGCCAGGGCAGCCGGGAGTTACCCCGTTCTTCGGAAAAATCCTGGCGATCCATCCAGACCATATCGAGATAAACGCCCAATACCCGGGCGACGTCAGCGGCAGCCCCATCTTCCATCTCAAGACCGGCAAGGTCGTCGGCATGGCGACCGGGGCCATGAACTGGATTATGCAGGCCAGCCTGCGGCAGGGGATTCTGCCGGTGCGCCGCTACGGCTGCCGGCTCGACAATATCAAGGGCTGGCAGAACCTCGATTGGCGGATCTTCAACGCCCAGCAGGCGGAATTGGACAAGATCGGACAAACCACGGACGACCTGGAAAGCGTTTTCAGAGACATCGGGTCCAAGGCGGGTATCATCGCGCTGGGGCAATACAAGAGCTACGCGGTGCAGGTCTGTTTCGAACATTGGAAGTCTGCCCAGACTGGGAAGCTCAACGAGGCCGACAGGAAAAAAGTGGACGGCATCCTGCTGACGGAACTCAAGAGCATCTCTCAAGCCGATGTGACGGCGGCGCGGCCTCACATGTCGTACGATTATTGGCAGCGCGCGCTCGCCGGGCAGCAGAAGGCGCGTGACGCGCTGGACAAAGGTCTCGACAAGCTCATTGCCAGGGTCAGCGACCTCGGGCCGTGATTCGCATCGAACAGGTGTGGGACTCCGTTTAGCGCTGCTGTAGCCGCGATCGTGCGCGCATTGGATTGCAAGCAAACGTGATTTGACGGATACTCCCGCCATTCGCCCATGAGAAGTCCCCAAGTTTTTCCTGCGATCAGGATGGCTTTTGCCGTTTGCGCCTTTGCATTTTTTGCGACACTGCACGCCAGCGGCCAGGCGCTCCCGCCGTCCGCATCCGCCGTCGCTCCCGCACAAAGCGAGGCGGAGATTACCAAACTCCTCACCACGGGGCAGTGGTATTTCCAAGGGCAGAATTGGTCGAACCTGCGCATCTTCAAGGCGGATGGCACATTCATTACGCTCAATCGCAACAACGGCGAAAATGGCGCGTGGAAAGTCGCCGACGGTGCGATTTTACTGATTTATGCATCGAGCCAGGACAAGATCATGCTGCCGTTGCGTCCCGAGGGATGCCGAGGGCAGGATCGCAAGGGACATCCCATCGTGGTCATGCAACGGGATGGGGATGCCACCATTCCCGCGCCGCCGGAGGCGATCAAGCCGGAGGTGATCGAGGCAGGCAAGGCATCGAAGCAGACGGAAGCGGAGGTGAAAGCGCTGCTCACCGATGGGCGCTGGTTTTGCCAGGGGCAGTCTTGGTCGAATACACGCGTGTTCACCGCGGGCGGGACTTACAAGGGAGGCGGCGACGGCTTGTGGAAGATGGACGCCGCCAACGGCATGGTGGATCTCGGCGACGACAAGCTCATTCTCCCCGTGGATCCCAAAGGGACGATCGGCATCGACGCGCACGGATTGCCATTCGTCGCGGTGCACCAGCCGCTGCCGAATCCCGCGCCGCCGGAGAAGATGGCCGACCGGAATATCGTGAACACTTCCGCGCAGACGGACGCGGCGATCAAGGAGCTGCTCGTGAAAGGCCAATGGCGGTTCCAAGGCGAGTCGTGGGAGAATGTGCGCGTGTTCAAGCCGGATGGCACGTTTTACACCCAGCGCCGCGCAGGCGAGGGAGGTACGTGGAAAATCATCAGCGGTATGGTGGTGCTCTCGTTCAAGAGCACGGAAAACACGATCCTGCTGCCCGTCGATCCGGAAGGGACAGTGGGCAAGGATTCGGAACTGCGCCCGATGATTGTCTTCCAGGAGCCGCTCGACCCGACCGCGCCGGTGCCAAACGATACGCCCATCGCCGCAAACCC
>DASZPK010000235.1:0-6272 GCA_035550335.1 Chthoniobacteraceae bacterium
CTCACCCCGAGCGACCCGTGCAATTCATCTTCGCCGGCAAGGCGCACCCCAAGGACGAGCCGGGCAAGAAATTCATCCAGGAAGTATACAAATACAGCCGCATGCCGGAGTTCGACGGGCGCATCGTGTTCGTCGAGGACTACGACCACTATGTCGGCCGGCGCATGACCCAGGGCGTCGATCTCTGGCTCAACAACCCGCGCCGCCCGCTCGAGGCGAGCGGCACGAGCGGCATGAAGCTTCCGCCCAACGGCGGCCTGAATTTGAGCGTGCTCGACGGCTGGTGGGTCGAGGCCTCCAACGGCAAGAACGGCTGGAACGTCGGCGGCGAAATCCCGCTCACCACGAAGATGCTCGACCCGGAATACGAGGACGCGGTCGATGCCGCAAGCCTCTACTACACGCTCGAAACGCAGATCGTGCCGCTCTTTTACGCGAAACCCGATGGGCGCCTGCCGATCGCCTGGCTGCAATTGATGCGCGATTCGATCCGCTCAGTCGTGCCGGTGTTCAACACCCACCGCATGGTGAAGGAATACGCCGAGCGTCTTTACGAGCCCGCCGCCACCGCGCACGCGGAACTCGCCGCCAACGGCTGCGCCAAGGCCACCGCACTCAGCCAGTGGAAGGACAAAATGCGCGCCGATTGGGACGGGGTGCGCATCACCGAAGCGCAGGTCACCAACGCCGACCTCGGCAAAGTGACCGTGGGCGACACGCTCGAGATTTCGGTGAAAGTCCATCTCGGCAAGATCGACCCGAAATTTGTGCAGGTGCAGGCCTACGTCGGCGAGAGCAATGCCGGCAAACTTCTCAAGCCCGCGATCATCGACCTGCCGACCTGCGAGAAACTCGAAGGGGCCGGCGATTACATTTACCACGGAAAAGTCTCCGCCTCCGACAGCGGCACCTACGGCTTCAACGTGCGCGTGATCCCGACGCACCCGAACCTGATCCAGGCGCACGAGTTGCGGTTGATCACGTGGGCAAAGTGATCGAATTTAAGATTTATGATTTCAGATTTAAGATTTGAAAGACACGCGCTCCGCGAGGTGCGATAAATCTTAAATCATCAATCTTAAATCTTAAATTCCCCTCCCATGCTTTCCTGCTCGACCTGCTGGAACTCCGACCGCCACACCGATGGCAAGCCGATGCTCGAGGAAATCCTCGCGCTCGGGTTTGATCGCGTGGAACTCGGGCACGGCATCCGGCTTTCGCTCATGGAGGGGATCCAGAAAATGCGCGATGAAGGGCGCGTGACGTTTTCTAGCCTGCACAATTTCTGCCCGCTGCCGATCGAGATCACGCGCTCATCGCCCGATTGCTACCAGTTCACCTCGCACCGCGCGCAGGAGCGCGACCGCGCGCTCAAGCTCACCTTCCAGACCATCGATTTCGCCGAGCGCCTCGGCGCGCCGTTCGTGGTGCTCCACCTCGGGCGCGTGCCGATGGAGCACGTGACCAGCCAGCTGCTCTCCCTCACCTCGCACGGCGGATACCTCAGCCGCGATTTCGTGAAAATGAAAATCAAGGCCGTGAAGACCCGCGAGGCCCGCGCGCCGCTTTATCTCCAGCGCGCGAAGGAGGCCCTCGAACGCATCGCGGAATACGCCGCCTCGAAGAACATCCACCTCGGCGTCGAGAGCCGGCAGGCCTACGAAGAGGTGCCCAGCGAGCGCGAGCTGCCCGACCTGCTCGCGGAGATCAATTCCCCCTACGTCGGTTACTGGCACGATTTCGGTCACGTCCAGATCAAGGCGAACCTCACCTTCGTCGACCACTTCGAGTGGCTCTCCAAAATCCGCGGACGCCTCCTCGGCTGCCATCTCCACGACACCGTCTGGCCCGGCCACGACCACCGTGTCCCCTTCACCGGCGATGTCGATTACGAAAAGCTCGTGCCACTGCTCCCCGAGAATTGCCTCTTTGTTTGGGAAATGAGCCCCCGCCGCAAACCCGACGAAATCAAGGAATCGCTCCAGCGCTGGAAGCAGCGCTTCGGGGAAAAATAGGTCACCCTTCCGCTCCGCCCGCCTCCCGGCGTTGCACAAGCCTCCTCGTTACGAGGCTCCAGCCTCGTAACGCACTTGTCTTCGAGGCTCCAGCCTCCCGGCGCTGCGTGATGGCGCGCACCTGCGTGTAAGCAACATCGTGGGCATCGAAGCTGGAGCTTCGCAGACAAGTGCGTTCCCAAGCCGGAGCCTGGGAACGAGGTGAGCGCGAACAAGCGGGCAAAATCCCGCATCACGCGCCCCACAGCCTCTGTGCGGCGTTATTTGCTTGTCTTTAAACCCCGGGTCGTAGTTATTCGGCATTCCCTTTGCGATGAAAAAGACCGTGCTCACTATATTCCAGGTGCTTGTGACCGTGGGAATCCTGCTCTGGCTGTTTCACGACCACGACAAGCGGGTCAACTTCTGGAACGCGGTGATCCATGCAAACCTGATGTGGGTGATGGCAGGAATCGTCGCTTACGGCATCGTCGAGGTCCTTGGGGCGACGCGCTGGATGGTGTTGCTTCGCGTGCAGGGAATCGATGTCCCATGGTACCGCCTGGGCGCGCTGCTGATGATCGGCATTCTTTTCAACCAATTCATGCCCGGCGGCACCGGCGGCGACGTGGTGAAGATTTTCTACCTTCTCAAGGAGACCCCAAATAAAAAAACACAGGCGCTGCTCGCCGTGTTGATCGACCGGTTGATCGGCTTGGTGGGGCTGATTTTCGTCGCGGGGGTCGTCATTATCTGGAAGTGGAACTGGCTTACGCAGGGGAAACCGGTCCCGCACTTTGACGGAAACATCAAGCTCTGGCTGTCGCAAATTGAGCCGTCCACCATGTATCTTTACATGCTGCTCGCGGTGCTGGGCGCGACGGTGGTCGGAATCATCACTTCTTTTGTCATCACCGGGTTCGGGCTGGCTCACAAGCTGCCCCCGCGCTTCCCGAAGCGCGACATTTTTGTGGACCTCAGCGTCGCATACAATCTTTACGGCCGCGCGTGGAAGGCGACGCTTCTTTCGATCCTCCTCTCGCTGTGCGTGCACCTGTGCTCCTTCACGCTGTTTTATTGCGCCGCCATGTCGATTAATTTGCCCATGCGGATCCCCGTGCTCGAATTCTTCGCCATCATGCCGATCGTCAACACCATCTCGGCGCTCCCGATCAGCGTCGGCGGCGCGGGCGTGCGCGAGGGGTTGTTTCAAACGATGTTAAACACCCTTTGCGGCGTGAGCATGGGCGATGCCCTGGCGATCTCGCTCCTCGGCTGGGGGATGGTGGCTTTCTGGGGACTGGTGGGCGGCGTCATTTACCTGCTCTACAAGCCCTCCGAACACGCAAAGCTCAGCGACATCCGCCGCGAGGTCAGCGGGCTTGAACACGATATCGCCGAGGGAAAGTAGGGCGATGCGCGCGGGCAAGCTTTCCTCAGTCGCGGTGAATTTCGCGATCACCTGGGACGGCAAGGTCTCCACGCGCAATTTCACCCCCGCCGATTTCACCTCGTCCCGCGACAAGCGCCGCCTGCTCGAAATCCGCGCCACCGGCGACGCCCTCCTCGTGGCCCACGGCACGCTCGCGAAGGACAACATGGGCATGGGCCTGCCCGATGAATCGCTCCGCCGTCAGCGCACGCGCCGCGGACAGGCCCCCTACCCGCTCCGGGTCATCATCAGCAATTCGGGGCGCATTAACCCGAAACTCAAGGTGTTCCAAAGCGATTTTTCGCCCATCGTGATCTACTCTACCACGCAAATGCCCCCGAAAACGCGCACGGCGTTGGCCGGCAAGGCCGCGCTGCATTTGCACGCGGGCGGGACGGTGGACCTGCAGGAAATGCTCCTTCACCTGCGCAAAGTTTACGAAGTAAAACGCCTCGTGTGTGAAGGCGGCCCCTCGCTCTTTCGCTCGCTGCTCGCCGCAGGATTCGTGGATGAAATCAACCTCACGCTCAGCCCGCGCATCTTCGGCGGCGCCGGCGCGCCCACGCTCACCGGCCCGCCCGGCGATTTCCTGCCGCACTCAGTTTCCTGCAAGCTAATGGAAACGAAAATCGTCGGCGACGAATGTTTTTTGCGTTATCGTGTCCCGCGGCAAAAATGAAAACGCCCCCGGACATTTTGGACAAAGCGATGGTGGTTTGTTACACCCCGATCGACCGGCGGCATCGCCACACCGGGGACACCCAGCATCATCGCCACGGCGAATTGCAGGGCTCCGCGCATGGCCTCGCCATCTGCAAATATTCCGACGCGGAATTTTACCTTTTTTACTGCGATGCGGATTGGAACGTCCTCAACGACACCTGCCACGAGACGCTGGAGCGCGCCAAAGAACAAGCCGGGTTTGAGTACGAAGGAACTTCAAAAACCTGGATCGCGATGGAGGCGGCATGAGTTACATCATGGTTGACATCGAATCCGACGGCCCGATCCCGGGCGATTACTCGATGATCTGCTTCGGCGCGGTGGTCGTGGAGCCATCGCTTTCGAAGACGTTTTACGGGCAGTTGCGGCCCATCTCCGAACATTGGATCCCCGAGGCGCTGGCCGTAAGCGGCTTTACGCGCGATCAGACCTTGGATTTTCCCGACCCGGAAAAAGTCATGCTCAAGTTTCATGCATGGATCACCGAAAACATTAACGGACGCCCCATGTTCATTTCCGACAACAACGGCTTCGACTGGCAGTTCATCAATTGGTATTTTCACCATTTCACTGGCTCGAATCCGTTTGGATTTTCGTCGACCAATCTCGGCTCGCTTTACAAGGGTCTCGTGAAGGACACCGGCCAGAATTTCAAGCACCTGCGCCGCACGAAACACAGCCACAATCCCGTGGACGACGCAAAGGGAAACGCAGAGGCGCTGTTGGCACTGAAAACCGATTTCGAATTGAAAATCCGGCTGTAATTCCCTACTGCGTCCTCGCCACAAACAGCACGCCGACTCCCACCAGCAGGACCACACCCCCCGCGATCCCCGTCCAGACCGCGTGCTGCCAAAGCCTCTTGAACGAAACCGGCACGGCTTCTTCCGGGTGATCGGGCTGATAGAGGAGATGCACATCGTCGCCCACCTGAAGATTCGACGGGTGCGGCGGTTTGTCATTGAGGTCGGTGAAAACCGAATGCCAGTGCCCTTGGTCGTCCTTGAACGCATAAATCGCGTAATGGATGGAAGGCTTGGCGCCATCCACGAGCCTGACTACTTTCCCATCCGCCTGGCTCGCCGATTTCACGAGACTATGGGATTGGGAATAAGATTTCAGGGAGGAAACAATCAGGACGACGGCGGCGACAAGGGTCAGGCAGCCGTAAATGATCAAACGTAATTTGAGGGACATATGGGAGAGAGCGCCGCTTTGCGCAGGCCGCATGCAGTCTTACTTCGGAAAGACTTCTATTTCAAGAAGGATTGAATTCCAGAGTGCCTCTCTGAGGAAGACTTCGCGTCTCATTTCTGAAATTCCCGCCACTTTGGCATCACTTTAGCTACCTAGAATGTCCAAATGGCCAGAATCGACACCTATTTCAAGTTCATGAAGGAGCAGGATGCCTCCGACCTTCATCTCTCCACGGGCAACCAGCCCATGCTCCGCATCCATGGCGAACTCGTCCGCGTCGATTCGCCCCCGCTGGAAAACGACGACCTCAAGGCCCTGGTTTACGAAATCGCCCCCGAGCAAAAAGTGAAGGTGTTTGAGGAAACCGGCGACGTCGATTTCGGTTACGAATACCCAGGTTTTGCCCGCTACCGCGCGAATTTTTTGAACCAGAAAAACGGCATCGCCGCCGTGTTCCGCCTCATCCCGAGCAAAGTCCTCACGCTCGAGCAACTTGGCCTGCCCCCGGTGCTCAAGCGTTTCGCGATGTTGAAAAAAGGGATGGTGCTCGTCACCGGCCCGACCGGCTCCGGCAAATCCACCACGCTCGCGGCCATGGTCGATTTCTGCAACCTGCACCGCAAGGACCACATCATCACGGTCGAGGACCCCATCGAATTCGTCCACCGCAGCCAGCAATGCCTGGTGAACCACCGCGAGGTGGGCGTGCATACGAAATCATTCGCGGCGGCGCTCCGCGGCGCGTTGCGCGAAGACCCGGACATCGTCCTCGTGGGTGAAATGCGAGACTTGGAAACCATCGAGCTCGCCCTCACCGCCGCGGCCACGGGCCACCTCGTCTTCGGCACGCTCCACACCTCGAACGCGCCGAAGACCATCGACCGCGTGATCGACGTTTTCCCGACGAACCAGCAGAACCAGATCCG
>DASZPK010000236.1:0-1511 GCA_035550335.1 Chthoniobacteraceae bacterium
CCCGGCCTTGAACCGGGGGCCTGTTCATCACCGAAGGCCATCATGACCGCCCCCGGAATAATCATTCTGATTGTCATTGCGGTCCCCCTAGTCATTGTTACGGTGAGGCAATTGGGAATGGGGCAGTTTCAATTGTGGCGAGAACCTATAGCCTGACTGGGTTCTAATGTTTGCTTTGGTATCGGCGCTGCGGGATCTCATCACCATCAAAAATGGAGCTTGGCCTGTTTTCGATCGTTGGCGCGGCGGCTCGGTATCCAGCGATGGCTCGTCGGGTGAGATCAATATAACCGCGGCAGCAGGTCCCTGAGTGTTTCCGCGTGTAGCGACGAGCGCACATATGCAGAAAGATGCAGAACCAAAGCGGACTACTTTCACCGAGCACTTCCTGTGAATTGAGAACAAACGAAAGCCGAGCCCGGCGCGGGTCACCGCAGCGCTGCGCGGACGAGAAGATCGCCTCGGAGAAAGTAATGGTTTCCCGGAACGGCAATCTGTTCCGGCCATGACCTGATTTGAGCGGTCAGGCGATCCGTCAGGCTTGCGGCTCCATCGACAGACTCGGGTTCCGCATCGGGCGGCGTGGCGCCAGCGCTTCACTTGCAAAAATTTGATCTGCTTCGGCCTCAGCGATTGTGAATTTTCCGCCGAACGGCATTGGAGATGACGGCGAGTTCGCTAATCTCAGCCGGGGCATCGAGAGTGGGAAAAGTCAATGAGTAGCCACGCGACGTTGGCAGCAATCGTTCTTGCGGCGACGATTGGATTTGCAAGCTCCGCTCAGGCGGTGACGATGCAAGAATGCAGGCACCTCTACAAATTGGCGAGAGCTGCGGGAAATCCCGACGCCGCCAGATGGAGCAAGTTCCGCAGGTCGGAGTGTGGTTTTAGCGCCCGGCCGACCACTTCGGGACAAGCCGTCATGCCAGGCGAACGACCGGCCAGTCTCGTCGAGTCATGGGGTGCGCCAACGCCCGGATCGTGGCCGCAATAGCCTCGCACGAACGGCCACTCGCCTCATTTGACGCACGGCGAAAGCGCGAGGAAAGAAAAGAAGGTAACGGCTTCCTTCCTTCGCCGAATAAGGCATTTGCGGAAAAGCCGGAACGATCCTCGCCGATCAAAGTTAAGCCCCGAACGGTATGTCAAACGACACGGGGTCGAAAATGGCCACGGGGGATCACTATCGTGTGCGCGCGGCCGAGCTGAACGCTCTGGCAAAACGGGAACTCAATCCGAAAATCCGCAGGGACTACGAAAGCCTCGCGCTGTCCTATCTGCGGCTGGCCAACCAGGCCGAGCGAAACAGCACCACCGACGTGGTCTACGAGACCCCACCGAGCCAGCGGGCAGGCTGCGGCCAGAATCATGATTGCGGTCAGGACCACGATCAGTCCTGAGCGTGGTTTCGCGCGTTGCCGCCAAGCGCTGCCCTGCCGAAGCTCGGCTCGCGACCACGCCAGCTCCGGCCGTTGAACTCGCGGGCTTTCCCGGGCTACGGTGGAGTCCCT
>DASZPK010000237.1:0-3545 GCA_035550335.1 Chthoniobacteraceae bacterium
GATCGGCATCGCGGGCATCGACCGCCTCGTGCAGAAAAACGTGCTCGCCATGAGCGGTCGTGCGGTGGAAGCCGCCGGCGACGTGGATGTGCTCCTGCTCGACAAGACCGGAACGATCACGCTCGGCAACCGCCAGGCGACCGAATTCCTCGCCGCGAGCGGCGTAACCGAGCAGGAACTGGCCGAGGCCGCCCAACTCTCCTCGCTGGCCGATGAAACGCCGGAAGGCCGCAGCATCGTGGTGCTGGCCAAGGAAAAATACGGCCTGCGCGGGCGCGAGATCTCCGAACTGCCGCACGCCATATTCGTACCCTTCACCGCGCAGACACGCATGAGCGGCCTGGACGTGAACGGCACCAGCTACCGCAAGGGCGCCGCAAGCGCGATCCGTGAGTGGGTCGGCGGCGAGTTCCCGGCGGAACTCGAAGCGAAGGTGGACGCGATTTCCAGCAATGGCGGCACGCCGCTCGTGGTGGCGACGAAGCAAAAAGTGATGGGCGTCATTTATCTCAAGGACATCGTCAAGGGCGGCCTGGCGGAGCGTTTTGAGCGTTTCCGCGCGATGGGCATCCGCACGGTGATGATCACGGGCGACAACCCGCTCACCGCGGCAGCCATCGCGAAGGAGGCCGGCGTGGACGATTTCCTCGCCCAAGCGAAACCGGAGGACAAACTCGCGCTGATCCGCAAGGAGCAGACTGGCGGACGCATGGTGGCGATGACGGGCGACGGCACGAACGACGCCCCCGCCTTGGCCCAAGCCGACGTCGGCGTGGCGATGAACACCGGCACGCAGGCTGCGAAGGAGGCCGGCAACATGGTCGACCTCGACTCGAACCCGACGAAGCTCCTCGAAATCATCGAGATCGGCAAACAGCTCCTCATCACCCGCGGCGCGCTGACGACATTCAGCGTGGCCAACGACGTCGCGAAATACTTCGCGATCATCCCGGCCATGCTGATGAGCACCTTCCCCGAAATTGCACCGCTTAACATCATGGGCTTGGGCAAGAATTCGGCGATCCTGAGCGCGGTGATTTTCAACGCGATCATCATCGTGCTGCTGATCCCGCTGGCGCTCAAGGGCGTCAAGTTCCGCCCGCTGGGAGCGGCGGCGATGCTCCAGCGCAACCTGCTGATCTACGGCGTGGGCGGCATTATTGCGCCGTTCATCGGCATCAAGCTCATCGACATCGCGGTGCAGATGCTCCATCTCGGATAACAAACTATCAACAATATTTAACAATCAACCATCCGCCATTCCCAACCGCGTCCGGGCCGATTTTTACACACTGGACATGGGTGAAAATGACAGACCCGGCGCGGGCGGGGGTGGCAACCAAACGAAAATGAAAGACATATTGATCGACATCAAAAACACCGTCATCGCAACGATTCTGCTCGGCATCATCTGCTGCGGCATTTATCCGGTGGTGGTCTGGGCAATCGGCCAGGCGCTTTTCCATCACCAGGCGAATGGGAGCCTCATCACCGCCAAGGACGGAACGATCCTCGGCTCGGAATTGATCGGCCAGCCGTTCAGCTCCGACAAATATTTCAACTCGCGCACGTCGTCCGCCGGCACGGGCTACGACGCGAGCAACTCGAGCGGCAGCAATTTCGGGCCGACGAGCAAGAAGCTCGTCGACGGCGACACGAAGCAGACCGCCGTGGAGCAGACCGGTACGGACGGCAAGACGGTGAAGATCGCGGCCGGGCCGGACGTGGTGGATTACGACGGAATCAAGCTGCGCCTGCTCAATTATTGCGAGCAGAACGGCATCGCTTACGACCTGCTGCAAGGCGGGAAGCCAGCCGACCCGAAAGCATTCAAGGACGACAAGGGGAATTACGACCAGGTAAAACTAATCAACGCGTTCAACGACGACAGCAACCCGCTCACGATCAAATCCCATGTATTGATCCCCGCGGACGCCATCACCTCGAGCGCGAGCGGCCTGGACCCGCACATCAGCCCCGCGAACGCGGAACTTCAACTGGCGCGCGTGGCCAAGGCCCGCAACGTGGACCCGGACAAGGTGCGCGAGCTCGTTGAGAAATACACGGACAAGCCGTTCCTCGGCCTCATCGGCGACCCGGGAGTGAACGTGCTCAAACTCAACCTCGCACTTGACGATCAATATCCCGCAAAATAGCCGGCGCCTTTTACCCCAGCGCCGCCATGTCGATGCGCAACAACAAGTGTGACAGTGCAGGGGAAATGAAGTATTCATTATATTCAAAACGTGGCGGCACCCGGAACCAGCACAACCGAGAGACCCAGCCCGGATGATTTCCTCAACATCATCCGCAGGCAGCAGCTTGGAAAATTGAAAATCTACCTCGGGGCCTGCCCCGGCGTGGGGAAGACCTACCAGATGCTCACCGAGGGGAACCGTCTCAAGGAACGCGGCGTCGATGTGGTGGTCGGCTACGTGGAGCCGCATGCGCGCCCCGACACGACCGCGCAAATCCGCGACCTCGAAATCGTGGCGCCGCGCGAGGTGCAGTACCATGGCATCACGCTCAAGGAAATGGACGTGGACGCCGTGCTCGCGCGCAAGCCGACCATCGCGCTGGTGGACGAGCTCGCGCACACCAATGCGCCCGGCATGAAAAACCGGAAGCGCTACGAGGACGTGGAGGACCTGCTGCGCGCGGGGATCAACGTCATCAGCACCGTCAACATCCAGCACCTCGAATCGCTGTATAACATCGTCGAACAAATCACGGGCGTCCGCGTGAAGGAGCGCGTGCCGGACGAGGTCATCGCCACCGCCGACCAGGTGGTGAACATCGACCTCCCGGCGGAGGACCTGCAGGAGCGGCTGCAAGCGGGGAAGATTTACCCGAGGGAGCGCGTGGACGCGGCGCTGACGAATTTTTTCACGGAAAAAAACCTGTCGCGCCTGCGCGAGATGACCTTGAGCGAGACGGCGAATTTCCTCGACCGTCGCAACCGGCAGCCTTCCAGCGAAGCGGCCGCGGGCGCGGTGGGCCAGGTGATGGTGGCGATCAGCAGCCGCGGCCCCGACCCCGGCGCGCTGTTGCGCAAGACCGCGCGGCTCGCGGCGCAACTCAATGCGACCTGGTATGCCGTCTATGTGCGCACCCCGGGCGAGGCGCCGACGAAAATCGCCGCCGATGTGCAGCGACGGGTGAACGACACGCTGGAAATCGCGCAAAAAATGGGCGGCACCGTGATCGTGCTCAAGAACCAGGCGGTCGCGGACGCACTCGTTTCATTCGTGCGCGAGTACGGAATCACGCACGTGGTGCTCGGCAAGCCGGGGGCGAAAACTTGGCGCAATTTTTACAAGCCGCGCCTGCACGACCAGCTCATCCAGCAGTTTAACAACGTGGATGTGATCATCGCTTAGCGGCGGCGATCTCCCTCAACTTCGCGCGGGCCGCGGCAAACCGCGTGAGCAGGTCGAGTTGCTGGCGGCCTTCCTCCGTTGCGAGGAACTTGAAATCGGAGACATTGAACTGGCCGCGCACGCGGTCGAGCGATTGGTCGGCAAACGCGAGCCACACGGGGTCCA
>DASZPK010000238.1:0-8197 GCA_035550335.1 Chthoniobacteraceae bacterium
AAGAGGCTGTTCACGGTGTCCTGGATCACGTGCATCGAACTCGCGGCGCGGTTGCGCAGGAAGTAAAACGCCATGAAGGCCGGGATGGCGATGAAGAGGCCGCTCGCCGTGGCGGTGAGCACCTCGCCGATGTTGGCAGCAAGTGCGGCGGGATTGCCGATACCTTCCGCGCCGAGAGTCTTGAAGGCCCCGATCATGCCGATGACCGTTCCGAGCAGACCGACCATCGGGGAGCAGACGCCGATGACCGAGAGGTAGCTGATCCATGTCTGGAGCTTGCCGTTTTCCTTGGCGAGTTCGCCGAGCATGCCTTCCTCCGCGATTTGCTTGCCTTCGCCCAGGAGGCCGACGCCGACGCGCAGCACGTTGGTGAGCGGCGAGGGGTTGCCCTTGCAATAGCTGAAGGCGCCCACGTAATCACCCGCGCGGAAGAAATTTTTCACCGCTTCCTCGTGCTGCATCGGGACGATGCGTTTGCGGCCAGTGCGGACGATACCATCGGCAATGAGATAGAGCGTGGCGACCGAGAGCAGGGCGATCGGGATCATGATGATGCCGCCCTCCTTGATCTGCTCAAGCAAGCTGAAGCCGTGTTCGTTCTTTGACTCGCCGGCCGCCGGCGAGGCGCCGGCGGCGGCAGCCGGGCTCGCGCCGGCCGCGGGGGCGGGCGTGTCGGCTGCGCGCAGGACGCAGATGGAAAGGGTGAAGGCTAGCGCGCAGAGTGCGGCAATTTGCAGGGTTTTGGATTTCATGGTCTTGATGTGCTGGGCTGGGGTGTTAAACAGTGTTTTTCTAAGATCAATTGGTGGCGGGGCTGGCGGCCGGCGAGGCAGCGGAGGCCGGGCTGGCAGCCGGGCTGGCATCGGCAGCGGGCGCAGCCGACCCGGAAGCTGCGGGACTCGGGGAGGGCGTTGGCGAGGGCAGGGCTGCGATGACCCGCTTCAATTCCGACTTGGCGGTGGCGGCTTCCTCGCTGTCGGGATACTGCGCGATCACATCGTTAAACGCTTTTTGGGCGTCGGTCCAGTGCTCGAGGTGGACGAAGCATCTGCCGGTATTGACGAGCACGCCGGGGGCGAGGAGCTTGACGTCGGGATAAAACACGGGGAGGTGGAGATAGGCAAAAACGGCGTCTTCGTATTTTTGCTTATTCTCGCCTTGTGCGTAAAGCGCGTCGGCCTTGTAGAACCACGCGTAGGCGAGGGTCTCGGGATCCTTGCTGGCCTTGATGACATCCTCGAAAATTGGCAGCGCTTTTTCGGGGTGGGGAGGGTTGGCTTGCGTAAGCATGGAGGCCTGGAGCACTTTGACGCGGAGAGCCTGCTCGGAATTGGGCGGGGCGGCCTGGGCCATCTCGCCGATAAGCGCATTGACTTCGGCATCGCGGTGGAGCGACTGGAGGGCGCGGAGTTTCACGCGCACGAGGGCATCCCACCAACTGCCGGGGATGTCCTTGAACGAGGAATAATAAATGAGCGAGGGCTCGATCTGGCGGAGGGCATCGGCGCCCTTGCCATCGGCAACGAGCTTCGTGCAGGCATCGAGTTGGGCGGGCTCCGGGAAATCGATGTGGGCGATGTTGGCGACCTCATACATCTTGGGAACCATGGAGCCGCTCACTTCGACGGTGGCTGAAAGCTCGGCGCCCGAGCGCTGGAAGGAAATGGCGTTTGCAAACTGGCCATCCTTGAGGCTGATGACGTAGGTGGGCGGCGGGGTGGGCGTGGGCTTGGCCTGAGCGACGGCGACCGGCCCCTGGGCACAGATGGGCAGGATGATCGCGCTGAGCGCGATGACGGCCATGAGCGTGATGATAATGGCGCGCCGGTTCATCGTGATCCCACTGCTCCCAATGCCTCGAGGCGCTTCCTGGCTTCATCGGCCTCGGGGAATTTCAATAGTTTTTCGTTGCTCAGCATTTCCTGGTAAGTCTTTTTGGCGGCCTCCTTGTCGCCGGTCTGCTCGAAGCAGATGCCGCTTTGGAGATAGGCCTTTGCGACCCACTGCGGGTAGCGCTGGAAACCGACATACACGCGCTGGTAGTACTTGATCGCGTCGTTGAATTTCGCCTGGGATTGCTCGAGGTCGCCCATCGAAACAATGCTCTCGGCGGTGATGGCGCCGCGCCAATCCTTCCGGTTGGCGACCTCCTCGAAAACTTTTTTGGCCTCGTCGAATTTCTTGAGCGCAAGGAGGGTGCGGGCCTTGCCGATGGTGAGTTCCTTCATTTTTCCGGCGGCGACGCCTTTATCCATGGCATCGGTGTAATATTGGAGCGCCTTGTCGTAGTCCTTGTCGTTATAGGAGAGCTGGGCGAGGCCGTTATAGGCGTAATCGAGCATGTCGCTCTTGGGATATTCGTCCAGCAGGTAACTGAAATAGGCCCTCGCCTTGTCGTTCTGGCCCTTTTCCAGTAGATAATCGCCGACCATCGCCAGGATGATGGAGCTGAGGTCCTTGGGCTGGAATTTATCCGCGATGGCCTGGTAGTTTTTCCCCTCCTCGGGAATCTGGTTGCGCATGAAGGCAAATTGCGCCTTGGCAAAAAGGACGCGGGCCTGCGCGGTGGGGTTGTTGTCGGTTACGTAGGGTTTCAGGAGGTTTTCGAGTTCCACCATGGGATCGACCACGGGAGTCGGGGAAGGGCTCGGCGTGGGGGTGGTGACGGCGACGGTTGCAGTCCCGCTCGTTGCCGTGCCGCTTGTGGCGGTCCCGCTGGCCACGACGGGGCTGGGACTGGGCGTCGGCGTCGCCCGTTTTTTGTGGAGGGCGATCTGGTCGAGTTGCATGATCATCTGCTCGACGGCATCGCGACGCGGGTCGTCTATATATTTGCCGATTGCGTCGGCGATGAATTTCTTGGCCTCTTCGGGATCGCCATCGTGCAGCTTGGCCCTGCCAATCCAATAGACGGCCTGCGGCACGGAAGGATTGTCGGGATGCATCTTGACGAAATCCTCATACATGTTGCCGATTTTTTCCCAGTCGCCCTGTTTTTGCAGGAGCTTCTCGGCGGCGCCCATGGCGTAATCGCGCGTCTCGTCGCGCTGGGCGAGCTGGGCGGCGCGGATGTAAACCTGGATGGCCACGTTGTCCTGGTCGGCGGCGTCGAGCGAATCGGCGAGGAGTGCGAGCACCTCGGGCAGGAGGGGATCCTTGGGGTAATCCTTCTCCCACTGGCGGCAATCGGTGATCACGTCGGGATAGAGGTTCGCGGCGTATTTGCACATGTCGAGGCGGTATTTCGCGTCGGCGACGAAGAAGCCCTTGGGATAATTGGTGATGTATTCGTTGAGCGCCGACATGGCGTCCTCATACTTGCCCAGGAAAAGGAAGGTGAGCGCGTAGCGGTAGGAGGCCTCCTCCATGTGGGAGCCGGTGGCGAAATCGGCCTTGTATTGCGCGTATTGCTTGGCGGCGTCGTTGAATTTGCTGAGGGAGAAATAGGCGTTGCCCAACTGCATCACCATCTCCTCCTTGTATTTGCTGTCGGGCTGGTCCTTGAGCGCCTTGGTGAAGGCGTCCACCAAGCCCTGCCAATCCTCCGCTTGGGCGCAGGCGAGGCCGACGAGGTAGGTGACATCGGCGGTGTGCGTGCCTTGGGGGAATTGTTTCAGGTATTGTGCGGCGTATTTCCTGGTGGCTTCGGGCCGGGTGGCTTGGGCGCTCGAAACGGTGACGGAGAAAAGGGCGGGCTCGACCTCCGGGGAATCGGGATACTTGGTGAGGAGTTCGTCGAAGGCGACGGTGGATTCCCATGGGCGGTCCATTTTGTAGAACGCGCGGCCAATGCGGAGAAGGACCTTGGACATGACATCGGGCTGGCTCTTGTAATCCTCGAGGCGTTTCTGGCCGTTGACGATGGCGGCCTTGAGCATGGCGATCTGGCGCATGTATTTGAGGCCGTTCTGGCGGTCCAATTGCATGGCGGCGTTGAGCTGCACGATCTGCTGCGCCATCAATTGCAGCTTCGAGGTCTGGAAGGCGATGACGTCGTCCTTCGAATGAACGAGGCGGTAGCAAAGGAGGGCCTGCTCGGGCATGTCGTCCTGGAGACAGCCGTCGCCGAGTTCCATGGCCTGCTGGTTGAGGGTCATCAGGTCGTCGACATAGTACAGCTTTTTGCTGATCTTTTTGACCATGTCGGAGGCTTTATCGAGCTCCTTCTTCTTGCCGTAGAGCTCGACGAGGAGGATGGCGCCATTGGCGGACATGCCGCTGTGGATCTCGGGCAGGACGAGACGCTCGAGGACGTTGATGGCGTTGTCGTCATCGGGGGTGTCCTTGCTCTTGTAGGCGATGGCCTCGTAGTAGAGCGCGGTCTCATGGTATTCGGGGAGATCCTCGATCAACTTGAAATAGGTGATCGATTCGTCCCAGTTCTTGTTGAGCAAATCGGCCTGTGCGATGGAGAAGAGCACCTCGGCGAGGCGGGCGCTCTTGGGGTAGCCGGTCTGGAATTTTTTGAAGGTCTCTACGGCCTTGTCGTACTGCTGGGAATTGAAATAGGCGGCGCCGAGATAGAAATAGAGGCCCTCGAGGTTGTCGTCGGGCTTGGCAAGCGGGATGACCTGCTCGAAATTGGAGATCGCGGTGGCGAAGTCGCCTTTGTTAAACGCGTTGAGCGCGACGTTGTAGAGAGAGGCTTTTTTTTCCTCCGGGGTCTGCGGAGTGATCTGGGCGCGGGCGGTGGAAACCATCGCGCAGGCGAGCAGGACCGCCACAAAGAGGCTCCTGAAAAATACCGCGCTGGGGAAATAATTTTTTAATGCTGCCATGGAGAGACGAATAGGGGCGCCAAGGACGCCTTGGATTGAGCCCTCGAGAATGTCGAGGCTGTGATTGAGACCCATTTCTTCCCACGACACACCGAGGGGTCGGCGTGAATGCTTGCGCGATGGCTGGGGGACCATCCGGGGACTGTACTATTCGGGAACATGTCTGGGGAACGAATTCGCTATCATCGCCAGTGAACGCGGGCAACACCTTTTTTCACCTTTCTTAACAATTCCTTAACTTTTCGGTGTCGCCTGGGGGATTCACTGACGTGGCGTTTGCATATACTACGTTTACAACGGGGGGTTTGCAACCCCGGAAATGGGAGGTCGCGGTGGAAATATGTCGCGGTTAAAATCGAACGCGCGCTCTATTTTTTTGTCAACGCGGCGACTGGAGGGTTCGCGGTTTCGGATTGGTGGAGGAGCGCCTGGTAGTCGCGGGTGATGGAATCGACTTTCGCTTGCGCGGCCTCGACGGGTTTGGAGGCCTCGGCCACGGCTTTATCCGCGGCGGCGCGGGCTAGGGCGGTGCGCTTTGCAACCTCGGCGGCGGTGGTGCGGAGTTTTGCGATGGCGGCGGGGGCGTTGGCAGCGTCGGCCTTCGCTTGCTCGAGGGCTTTTTGCGCAGCGGTCAGATTTTCGATGGCCTTGGTCACATCGGCGGCGCGGGCGGCGGCATCCTGTTTGGAGGAGGCGAGGGCTTTGTTTAACGCGCCGAGCGAGGATTGGGCGCTGAGGGCGGCGTCGGTGAGGTCGTCGTCGTAGGGGGAATCAAGCGCCTCGTCGCGCAGGGCATCGGACTGCGCGGCGGCTGGGGCGATGAGCGATTCCTTGTGGGCGGCGGTTTCCTTCGCGGCGGCGGTGGCGGTGTTTGCGGCGTCCAGGGAATGCTGCGCGGCGGTGATGGCGTCCTGCTTGGATTTGATGGTCTGCGGGGAATCGGCGAGGGCTTTTTCAGCGGCGGCGATGTCGGCGTTGGCTTTATCGAGCTCGGCGGAGGCCTGGTGGGCGGCGTCGATGGCGATTTCGCGAGCGGCCTTGGCGTCGGCGAGTTGCTTTTTCGCGGCGAAGAGGGTGATGTTCACCTGCGCGGCTTTCCATTTGAACTCGTCGGCTTTCGCGGCGGCGAGGTCGTGGTCGATCTGCTGGGCGTCGTGCGTGATTTTGGCGAGCTTTTCATCGGCGTCCCTGGCCTGGGCGACTTTTGGCGGGAGCGATTTCGCCATGGCATCGGAATCGGCTTTCGCGGCGTCGAGGGCCTTCTGTGCATCGGCAAGCGAAGCGCGGAGTTTGTCGGCGGCCGTGGATTGGTCCTTCAATTTGGACTGCGTCGCGTCGATGGAATCCTTGTTGGCAGCGGCGGCTTCGTTCGCCTTTGCGAGGGCTTCCTTCGCGTGCTGGGCGGCGGCCTCGGCGGCGGCGGCGGATTTCTGGTCGGCGGCGAATTCGTCGGTGGCCTTGTCGAGATCGGCCTTCGCTTTCGCGGCGGCGTCGGCGAGCGATTGGTCGCCCGGGTGGGAATCGGCCTGCGCCTGCGCGGTTTTGCAGGCGTCCGCAAGCTGCGCGAGGGCGGCTTGTTTTTCCTGCATGTTGCCCTGCCCGGTCTTCTCGTCCTGCAGGGCGGAGTCGTTCATGGCGACGGCGTGGGCGAGATCGGTGTTTAACGCTTGTGTTTCAGCCTGGAGTTTGGCGAGGTCGGCGGCGGTTTTCTTCGCAAGCGCGTCGGCATCGGCGGAATTTTTTGCGAGCGCAGCGGCCTGATCGGCGAGGGTCTTGGCGGCTTTCTCCTTGTCGGCGGCAGCTTGGGCGGCGGCGCTGGCTTCGGCGCCCGATTGCTTCGCGGCTTTTTCGGCATCGGCGAGCAGGGCGGCGGTTTTGTCGTGCGCCTGCTGCAACGCGGCGATCTTCGCCTCGGTGGCGGTGAGGCGGTCGGCGATGGGGGGCGGGTTGGGATTCCACTCGGCGAGGCGTTTGCCATCGGCGGCGCTCCATTCACGGATCGTGCCGGTCCAGTCGCCGGCGACGACTTTGTCGCCGGAGATGGCGGAGCAAAGGGCGACGTCGCTGAACGGCTCGAATTCCTTCAACTTCGCGCCATCCTTGCTCCAAAGGCGGACGATTTTATCGCGGCCGGAGGTGACGAGGCGGCCATCGGGGGCGTAGGAAACGGAGAGCGTGCCGCCGGGGTGCGCCTGCCAGGTCTTGAGTTCCTTGCCCTCGCGGAGGTCCCAGAATTTCACGGTGCCATCATCGCCCGCGGTGATGGCGCTCTGCGGGCCTGGCGCGGTGATGGCGGTGACGGCTCCCTTGAGGCTGGTGAGCAGGAAAAGCTCGGTGCCGCTCGAGGTCTCCCACACCTCGAGGCCGCCCTGGCGGTCGCCGGAGACGAGCATTTTGCCATCGGAAGTGAATGCGAGCGCGGTGATCCAGTCGGTGTGTTTTTTGATGTTAAACAGAAGTTTTCCATCCTTGAAGATTTTCACGAGGCGGTTCGGGCCGCCGAGTGCGATGAGGTGATGGTCGGCGCTCATGTCGACGGCGAGGACGGCGTCGTATTCGTCGCCCACTTCCATGACGCGCTGGCCGGTGGTGACATCCCACACGACGACGCGGCCGGATTTCGCGCCGATGCCGCCGCCGGCGATCACGAGGCGGCCGTCGCGGCTGAATTTCACGACCTGCGGGAAGCCCTCGGGGTACGGGAGCACGCCGGCGAGGTCCATGGTGTCGGTATTATAAAGGAGGACTTGTTTCTGCCCGGCGACGGCGACGATGGGTGCGCGCGGGCTGGCGGCCATGGAGACGACGGAACCGGCGCGCGGGGTTTTCACCTCGGGCTCGAGGAGAAGATCCTGCGGCATCGGCGGCGGGCCGTCGGCTTTTTCCTGCGAGAAAAGCTCGAGGGCGGGCGCGGTGTTTTTCGCGATGACGACCTGGCTGTCGGCGGTTTCGAGGGCGTGGCCGTCGATCCATTTCTTGATGATGTCGATTTGGGCGTCGGGAATTTTGTCGCTCTTCGGGGGCATCGTGGGCGTCATCTCGTGGTTGACGCACTTGAAGAGAATGCTGTTGGCGGAGTCGCCCGGGGTGATGACCTTGCGCGTGTCGCTGCCGGCCATGATACCCTGGTAGGTGGTCATGTCGAGGCCGGCTTTGTCCTTGTCGGGGTTGTGGCAGTTCAGGCAACTGTTGCGCAGGATGGGGAGGACGTCGTTGACGTAGGTGACTTTGTCGGCAGCGGAGGCGGAGAGCGCCAGGACGCAAAACGATGCGATCCCAACCAGCGCTCGAATGCAAAACTCCGGGGAGCGCACGCGGCTCGCGTGCTGTTTGCGGCGGCCCGCCGCAAACACTTCGAGGACGTGGCGGTTCGACAAAGCGTGGCGCGTGGGATCTGCGCGTCGCTGCGATAAAAACGT
>DASZPK010000239.1:0-2376 GCA_035550335.1 Chthoniobacteraceae bacterium
GATGATTGTTTAAACATCCATTAGCCGCGAGTACGCCATTGGCGCGCCTGCATGGCTCGATGGACATTTATCTTTTCAAATCCCATGAAAATCCTCCCCCTTGTTTCAGGCGCGGCTTTGGCCGCGTGCGTTGCCCTCCCCGCGCGCGCCGCCGATCCCGATTTCGGGCCAAATGTCCTTGTCTTCGACCCGTCGATGAAGGACCTCCAGTCGCAACTCGACACCATCGCTGCGAAGCAAAAGGACGCGCAATTCGGCAATGCCCGCTACGCGTATCTCTTCAAACCGGGCAAATACGACGTCAATATCGACATCGGTTACTACGTGCAGGTGCTGGGCCTTGGGCAGACATTGGAAGGAGTGCAGATCACCGGCAATGTCCGCTCCAATTCCACACTCCCGCAAAACAACGTCACCTGCGCTTTTTGGCGCTCGGTGGAGAATTTTACTTACACCGGCAAAAATTTCGGCTGGGCGCTCTCCCAAGGCACGGACATGCGCCATATCCACGCCTGCGGCGATGTAAGCCTCTCCACCGGCGGCTGGGCGAGCGGCGGTTTTACCGCGGACTGCCAGATCGACGGCAAACAGGATGCGGGCACCCAGCAGCAATGGTTCACGAGAAACTCGGAAATCGGCGCCGCCACCGGCGGCACTTGGAACATGGTTTACCTGGGCGTCCAATATTTTTCCAAGGCCAGCGTGCCGATGAAGGGCCCGATCAACACCTCCATTGAAAAGACACCGGTGATCGCCGAAAAACCGTACCTCTACGTCGAAGGCCCGAATTATTTCGTGAGGGTTCCGGGTTTGCACAAAGACACTGCGGGAATGAATGACCATCCGATTTCGACCGGGGCGCCGCCGGGCAGTGATGCTTCGCTTGCTTCGGATGACGAGGGCCGCGCAATTCCAATCGACCAGTTTTACATCGCGCACGCGGGCAAGGACACCGCTGCCAGCATCAACGCCGCGCTCAATGGCGGGAAGAATCTCCTCCTCACGCCCGGCATTTACCATTTGGAAGACGCCCTCCACGTCACCAAGGCGGATACCGTCGTGCTCGGCCTCGGCTATGCGACATTGATTCCTGAAAAAGGCACGCCCGCCATCACGGTTGCCGACCTCGACGGCGTGAAAATTGGCGGTCTCATCTTGCAGGCATCCACCATCAACTCGCCCACGCTTCTGCAAATCGGCGACGCCAAAAGCACGGTGTCACATGCTGCCAATCCGACTATCATCTACGACATCTACGCGCGCGTCGGCGGCGCCGGCCCCGGCAGCACGGACGCCATGGTCACGATCAACAGCAACGACGTGATCGGCGACAACGCATGGCTCTGGCGCGCCGACCATGGCAACGGCGCCAGTTGGGACGGCGCGAAATGCAAGAATGGCCTCGTCGTCAATGGCGACAACGTGACTTATTACGGTCTCGCAGTGGAGCACACGCAGGAATACCAGACGCTCTGGAACGGCAACGGCGGGCGCGTTTATTTCTACCAATCCGAAATGCCCTACGACGTCCCCGCCGGTGTAAAAGGCTGGGCCTCGTACAAAGTCGCCGATGGCGTGACCACGCACGAGGCATGGGGCGTCGGGATCTACTGCTACTTCACCCGCTCGCCAGTCGTGGTCGAAAACGACATCGAGGCCCCGCGCGCCCCGGGCGTGAAATTCCACCACATGGTGCATCTCAAGCTCGGCGCGCAGGGCGCGATCCACCACATCATCGACGGCGACGGCCCGCCCGCCGTCCCCGACCGCACGCCCATCTATCTCGACGAATGGCCGTGATGGAAAAGTGATTTTGGACGCGTGCTATACTTGCGCCCATGCAAATCACCCAGGCTGAAAAAGCGCTCCGTTTCCAATCGCTTCACCAACGCGAGGGCGTGCTGCTCATCGCCAACCCGTGGGACGCCGGCTCGGCGCGCATCCTCAGCGCGCTCGGGTTTGAGGCGCTCGCCACTTCCAGCTTTGCCATGGCCGGCACGCACGGGCGGCGCGATGGTGGCATCACGCGCGAGCAGGCGCTGGCGCACGCCGCCTCCATTGTGAATGCAACCGACCTTCCCGTCTCCGCCGACTTGGAAAACGGCTTCGCCGACTCGCCCGCCGCCATTGCGGAAACCATCCGCCTCGCCGCGCAGGCGGGGCTCGCGGGCTGCTCGATTGAAGACCACACCGGTAAAAAGGATCAGCCGCTGCACGAAATCGCCTTCGCCGCCGAGCGTATCGCGGCGGCAGCGGAGGCCGCGCATGCTCTTCCCTTTCCCTTCACGCTCACCGCGCGCGCGGAGAATTTCTTCCGCGGCAAACCCGACCTCGACGACACTATCGCACGCCTCGCCGCCTATGAAAAAGCGGGCG
>DASZPK010000240.1:0-2851 GCA_035550335.1 Chthoniobacteraceae bacterium
TGCGCGGGGGTGAAGCTCTTGTCGTCGACCAGATTTTTCAGCTTCACCTCATCCGAGCCGAACTGGATGAGCATCTTGTTCAACTGCTCGTCGTCATCCACATACTCCTCGCGCTTTTTGCGCTTCACGAGGTAGAGCGGCGGCTGGGCGATGTAGATTTTCCCCTGCTTCATCAACTCCGGCATCTGCCGGTAGAAAAAGGTGAGTAGCAGGGTGCGGATGTGCGAGCCGTCGACGTCGGCATCGGTCATGATGATGATCCGCCCGTAGCGGAGCTTGGTAATATCGAACGCTCCTTCGCCGCCGCTGCCGATGCCGGTGCCGCAGGCGGTGATCATGGTGCGGATTTCCTCGTTGGCCAGCACCTTGTCGAGGCGCGCCTTTTCCACATTGATGATTTTGCCTTTGATCGGGAGGATCGCCTGGAAGCGGCGGTCGCGGCCCTGCTTGGCGGAGCCGCCGGCGGAATCGCCCTCGACGATATACAACTCGGTGAGGGTGGGGTCGCGCTCGGAGCAATCGGCCAGCTTGCCCGGCAGGCCGCCGCCGGTGAGCGCGCCTTTGCGCACGGTTTCGCGGGCTTTGCGCGCGGCTTCGCGGGCGCGCGCGGCCATGAGGCACTTGTCGATGATCCTCTTGCCGACCTGCGGGTTCTGGTCGAAATGGAGCATGAGTCCTTCGTAGCTGATCGACCCGACGATGCTCTCCACCTCGGGGCTGATCAGCTTCACCTTCGTCTGGGATTCGAAGCGCGGGTCGGGATGCTTCACGCTCACCACGGCGGCGAGGCCTTCAAGCACGTCGTTGCCGGTGATCGCGGCGTCCTTTTCCTTGATGAGATTGTTGTTCTTGGCGTACTGGTTGATCGCACGCGTGAGCGAACTGCGGAAACCGCTGGAATGCGCGCCGCCGTCCGGGTTCGGCACCGCGTTTGTAAAACAGAGAAGCTGTTCGTTGTAGGTGTCCGTGTAATGGAGGCCGATTTCCACGATGATGCGATCCCGCGTCCCCTTGATGAGGATCGGCTTCGGGTGGACGACCGTTTTGTTTTCGACCAGGCGCCCGACGTATTCCTCGATGCCACGCGGATGCTGGATCTGGATTGGCTTGGGATTCTCGAGGCGCTCATCGAGGAAAGTGAAACTCAGCGGCGCATTGATATACGCGAGGTCGTTCAGGCGGCCGATGAGGCGCTCGTCCTTGAATTCCGTCGTCTCCTGGAAAATCTCCGCATCGGGCTTGAAGGTGATCAGCGTGCCGGTGTTCTTTTTTGATTTCACCTCGGCGATGACGTGCAGCTTCTGCTTGGTCACGCCGCGCTCGAACGACATCGCGTGGATTTTCCCGTCGCGCGTCACCTCGACTTTGAACCACTCGGACACCGCATTGACGCACTTCGCGCCTACGCCGTGCGTGCCGCCGGAGTATTCATAATTGCCCTGGCCGTATTTGCCGCCGGAGTGGAGGCGCGTGAGCACCAGCTCCACGCCGGGCATGTTTTCCTCCTTGTTGATGTCCACGGGAATGCCGCGCCCGTTGTCCCGGATCGAGATCGAGCCGTCGCTGTGAATGGTCACGTCGATGTGCGTGCAATGCCCCGCGAGAAATTCATCGACCGAGTTGTCGAGCACCTCCGAAACGCAATGATGCAACGCGCGCTCATCCGTGCCGCCGATGTACATGCCGGGCTTTTTGCGCACCGCTTCGAGCCCTTTCAGGGAACTCAAATCATCCGCATTGTAGTCGGATTTTTTGGAAGCCGTTTCGCTTTTTGGGGTGTCGAGCAGGTCGTTTTCTTCGGGCATAAAATCGCGGGTAAAAACTATCCCAAAAAGATAGCGTTATCGGCCCCCCCACACAATGATTATTATTCGAAAAATATGCGCCATACCGCAATAGGTTGGTACTCAAAAAACCGCATACCACAATATGTTGTTGGACATTGGATTTTTTTCTGGAATGATTCAGAGGTGTGAGATCGGTCATTTCCTTATGCGTTTTTTTGGCCCTCGGGCTCTGGGCGCGCTGCTATAATTTCGACGATGTTTTTGTGCATGGATTGAACAAACAGGGGATGTTTGTCCGGGGCTATATTTACTTTGCGGATGGCGATTGCTATTCGCGCATGGAACGCGTGCGGATGATCATGCAACATCCGTTTACGGTTATTCATCACCAGGATTTCGAGAATTATCCGCAGGGGGTCGATTCTCACGCCACGGCGCCGTTCGATTACCTCATTGTGTCGATGGCGTTCGTGCTGAAGCTGTTTTTAGCTCACTCCAAATGGGATTATGTGGAGATCGCCGGCGCCTGGGTCTCGCCGCTGCTCGGGATGGCGATGATCGTGTTTTTGTGGGATTGGTCGCGGCGGCTGAAACTGCCGTACCGGGAACTCATGCTGCTGGTGGCGGCGCTCAGCCCGATCCTTATCCACGGCACGGTGCTGGGGCGGCCGGACCACCAGTCGCTCCAGATGTTATGCGTTGTTGTCGCGCTGGGGGCGGAGTGGTGCTTTTCGCAAAAACCGTCGCGCGCATGGGGGATCGCGAGCGGCGCGGCGTGGGGAATGGGACTTTGGGTTTCGCTCTACGAGCCGCTGGTGCTGCTGGTGCTGACGGCGGTCCTGTACCTTTTGTTTGACAGGCGCAAGCTGTGGGCGCGGGAACGCCTGGCCGGGGGGATCGTCTTCGCGGCGATGATTGCGCTGATGCTGCTCATCGACGGCCTGCCCTTCAGCCCCCCCGACAAATTGCTGCTGGAGTATTTTCCGCGCTGGGAGCAAAACATCGGCGAACTCAAACCCGCGGGAGTATTGGGTCCGCTCATCTGGGCGGGGTACGGTTTGCTG
>DASZPK010000241.1:0-6280 GCA_035550335.1 Chthoniobacteraceae bacterium
GCTCGACATCCACGCCTGCGAGCGTGAGCAGGTCCACCAGCTCGGCCACGGTCGGCGGCAGTTCGACCAATTCACGCAACCAATTCAATGAGACTTTCATGTTAGGAAAAGTGGAATGCCCGCGCTCGATGTGGGAGTCCGCGCGAATACGGGCGTTGTAGAGGCGGCTGTGTCAGCCGTCCTCTGTTTGACCGTCAGCAACAGGGCTGACGAAATTCCGCGTGCTCCGCGATGCAATCTGTGAGCGGCGCGGCGTGCACCAATCCGAAATTGGAGGACGGCTGATACAGCCGCCTCTACAACACGCCGCTTGTTTGCGCAGTGGCAAGTTGCGTTTGGAATCGTTGAATGGCTCATTTGTATTGGGACAAAAAGCGCACGTCGTTCTCCGTGAAAAGGCGGATGTCCGGCACGCCGGACATGATCATCGCCAGCCGGTCGAGGCCGAAGCCGAAGGCGAAGCCGGTGTATTTTTCAGCGTCGTAGGCGGTGTCGCCGCGCTTTTCGTTTACGCTTTGGAACACGGCGGGATCCACCATGCCGCAGCCGGCCAGCTCCAGCCAGCGCTCGCCGCCGCCGAAGGCCGCGGCTTTGATGTCGATCTCGAAGCTCGGCTCGGTGAATGGGAAGAAGTGCGGGCGGAAACGGCATTTCGCGTCCTTGCCGAACATCTCGCGGAAGAAAAACTCGAGCGTTCCCTTGAGGTCGGCCACGCTCACGTTTTCGTCAACGTAGAGGCCTTCCATCTGGTTGAACTGCGCGAGGTGCGTGGCATCCACTTCGTCGCGGCGGTAGGCGGCGCCGGGGGCGATGATGCGCACGGGCGGCGGCTGCTTTTCCATGGTGCGGACCTGGATGGTGGAGGTGTGCGTGCGCAGCAGGCGGCCGTCGGGCAAATAGAAAGTGTCCTGCTCGTTGCGGGCTGGGTGGTCGGCGGGCGTGTTGAGCGCGTCGAAGCAATGCCACTCGTCCTCGATGTCGGGGCCGTCCTCAAGCACGAAGCCCATGCGGCGGAAAATCTGGATGGCGCGGTCCTGAAGCTGCGTGATGGGATGCAGCGCGCCGATGGCGACCGGCGTGCCGGGCAGGGTGACATCGACGCCGGAGAGCGCGGCAGCGTCCTTCTGCGCCTCGAGGGCGGCCTTGCGGGTGTCGAGGGCGGTGGTGACGGCTGTTCGCACTTCGTTTAACAGCTTGCCGATGCGCGGCTTGTCGTCCTTGCTCAGCCCTTTCATCCCTTCGCTCGCGAGCGAGACGCTGCCGGTCCGCCCGAGGTATTTCACCCGCGCGGCTTCGAGCGCCTGCTCATCCTGCGCGGAGTCGATCTCGGCGAGGGCGAAGGCTTTGATTTGTTCGAGTTGTTCCTGCATGGAAAGAAAAACGGCGAACCGGTGTTGGCGCGTGGAGCGCGGGTGCCGGTTCGCCGTCGGTTAAAATTATTTTGACTTAAGCCGCTTTCTTGGTCTTCGGCTTGTCGGCGAGCGCCTTGACAACCTGCTCCACGATGGACTTGAACGTCGCTTCGTCGTTGACCGCCATATCCGAGAGGATCTTGCGGTCGAGGCCGAGGCCGAGGGCGTTCAGTCCCTCGATAAATCGGCTGTAGGTCACGCCGTTTGCGCGGGCTGCGGCGTTGATGCGCTGGATCCAGAGGTAGCGGAAATTGCGCTTGCGGGTCTTGCGGTCGCGATAGGCCCAATACTGGCCCTTCATCATGGCGTCCTTGGCGTAGCGGAACAGCTTGGAACGGCGGCCGCGGTAGCCCTTGGCTTTGTCGAGGACCCGCTTGCGGCGTTCGCGGCTGGCGGGTGCGTTGGTTGCTCTTGGCATTTGGTTTTATCCCGCCTAGGCGGGACCTTTCTGTTTCTTTAAGCGGGTTGTTTGTTTTGTTGATGATCCCCCCTGCCTCACTCGCTTATCAGCCGCGAAAAACTCGCGGCAGGCGGGCGGATCGTTCCCCCGCCTAGTGGTAGGGGAGATTTTCCTTGATGCGCGCGATGTCCGTCTTGTCCACCACGGCTGCTTTGCCGAGCTGGCGCTTGCGCTTGGAGCTCCGCGAAGAGAGCAGGTGGCGCATCGACGAATGACGGCGCAGCACTTTGCCGGTGCCAGTCACTTTGAAGCGCTTGGCCACGGCCTTCTTGGTCTTGCGACGTGCGATGGGTTTTGGCATGGGAGGGGGAAAATAGTTCGCCGTGTGGAAATGGCAAGCCCTTTTTGCGCTTTTTATCCAATGTAAAAGACGCAGTGATACGGCCCCGCCGTGAGCTGCTCCTCGCGCCGCACCGCCGTCCCCAGCACTCGCTGGAAAAGTTCCCCTTCCAGCCGCGCCACGATCGGGAATGCGCGCAGCAAATCCTGCATCGGCGAATGGTACTCCACGATCCGCATCTCCCCGGACGACACAAACTCCGCCATGCATCCCTCGTGGTCGCGCATCTTCGCGAACTTCTTCGCCTTTTCCGCAACGGTGTCGCCCTTCACCTTGGCGAGGTAATCCTGCGCCTTGCGCTGGAAGACGCTGAAAAGCAGCTTCTCGGCAGCGGTGGCCCCGTAGAGTTTTTGCGCGGCGTGAAGCACTTCGACGGTAAATTGGTTCGTGGTTACCGGGAAAAGCTCGTGCGCGCGGTCGGTGAGCCGGTAGAGCATCTCCGGCCTGCCCACCGGCTTCGGGTGGCGCCACGTTTCCAAGTACCCTTCCTTGTGGAGTTCGATGCAATGCTGCTTGATCCCCATGTAGCTCATGTCGAGCTTCGCCGCGAGGTCGCGAACGGGGAGGCCCTGGGTGCGTTTGAGTTTGTTGATGATGGCGAGCCGCTGGCTCTTGCCGATTTCGGCGATCAATTTTTGATTCATTAAAGAGGGACTCGACAATCGCGGGGAACCGCCATCGCGCTGATGCGCAGAATGGCGGAGCTCTTTGCCCAAGGCAAACGAAAAACTCGCAACATCGCTTGTTCGATTCACATTGAAGAAGAAACTGCCGGGCTGTATTTTTGCCACCGCCAACCGACAAGGATGCGCTCTCATGAAATTCATTCCAAGACCATTGCGTTTGATCGCTTACAAATGGATCGGCCCGGCGTTTTACGAAAAACTGCGTTACAGGTATTACCAGGCGTTCGTAAAACATGCTGGCTACGACGACGAGTATTACCAGGGGTATGAGGCGGCCAATGGGAACGCCCACGATCTCTTCGCAAAAACGGTTGGCGCGGAATTTCGCCCGGAAACGGTCGTGGATGTCGGGTGCGGCAACGGAGCAATCTCCGCGGCTTTTCTCCGATATGGTTGCAGGGAGGCGCACGCATTCGACGGGTCCGCCGCGGCGATCGAAGCAGCCAGGAAGCGGGGTTTAACAAATGTCACGCAACTCGACTTGATATCGACGAAAGAAATACCCGTTGCCGGCGACCTCACGGTTTGTTGCGAAGTCGCGGAGCATCTTCCTGAAAAATACGCAGCGCACCTCTGCGAGTTGCTCTCCAAACCATCGCCAATTTTGGTTTTTACCGCGGCACCGCCGGGCCAGGGAGGGCACCTGCACGTTAACCTGCAACCCCAATCCTGGTGGATTGACCTGATGAAAAAATACGGCATGAACCACGACGAGGAGGCGGTATTGCGTGTTCGAGCAGCATACGGTGGAAAAATGATTCGCGATTACGACGCGAACCTGATGATTTTTCGTCGGGCATGACGCGTAAAGAGTACAGCTGAAAGCGGCCGACGCCCCCTCGCGCCGACCGCCTTTTTCGTGGGAAAACTACAGCTTTCAGCCCAGCCCCATTCGACAGGCTCAGGGCAAGCTTATTTCGGCTTCACGATCGCGTAGGTCTTCTCGCCGTTGCGATTGATGAAAAGGAGCAGGCCCTTGTCTTTGGTGCCGGAATCATGCTTGTCGACCAATGCTTTGAAGGAATCCGCGTCCTGCACCGGCTGCGAATCGACTTCGGTGATGATGTCATCCTTCTGGACCCCAGCCGTGGCCGCGGGGCTCTTGTCGGTGACGTCGATCACGAGCACACCCTTGGCATCGCTATCGCTGCCCAAGTCCTGCACTTTGAAGCCGTAGGCGCCGGCATCCTTTGCGGCGCCTGCAGTGGCGGGCTTGCGCTTTTGCGGGGTGGGTGCGTCGTTGGCAACCTGGGTCATGTTTGGCAAAGCACCGGTGACGACCGCCACGTTGATCGATTTGCCATCGCGCCACACGGTGAGATCCACTTTCTGGCCGACTTTCTTTTTCATGATCTCGCGTTGGAGCTCATGCGCGGAATCGATATCCTTCCCGTCCACCTGCGTGATCACATCGGTAGCGCGCAGGTCGCTGTTGGAAGCGGGCGCGCCGTCGCGGATCATCGTGACGATCGCCCCGTGGTCGATCCCCTTGGGCTCCATCGAAGCCGGCACATCATCCCCCACCGAGGCGATGCCGATGCCGAGCCAGGAGCGGGTGATTTTCCCATTGGCGATGAGCTGGTCGCTTACGTCTTTCAGCATGTCCGAAGGAATCGCGAAAGTCATCTTGCGCCCGAGGCCGTTGATGAGCGTGTTCATGCCCACCACCTTGCCATTGATGTCGAGCACGGGGCCGCCGCTGTCGCCCGGATTCACGAATGAGTCGGTCTGGAGATAATCCTCGTAGCCCTCGCCCGGGAGATTCGCGCGGCCTTTGCCGCTCACCCAGCCGAAGGCGAAGCTGTAATTGAAATTGAACGGCGTGCCGATGGAGCAGACCATCTGGCCCACTTTCACACTGTCGATATCGGCGAATGGCAGCACCGGCGTGTCTTTCGCGTCGATTTTCACCACAGCGATATCGGCCATTTCATCCGCGCCCACGACCGTGCCCTTGTAGCGGTGGCCGTCCTTCGTTCTTACGTTGATCGTCTCGGCGTCCTCGATCACGTGGTTGTTCGTGAGGATGTAGCCGTCCGGGCGGATGAAAAAGCCCGATCCTTCGCTCTTTACCGGTTCGCGCTGGACCGGGGCGCCATTCTGACCCTGCGGCCCGCCGCGGAAGAAAAACTCGAACCCGCCCATGTCCTCCTCGTCCTCGGCGGTGGCTTTTTTCGTGGTGTCGATGATCACCACGGAAGGCGCGGCTTTGTCGTAAATGCCGGTGAAGCCGTCGTTGAGTTGCTGGAGGAAATTATGGGCCGCGACCGGGTCGGGCTTGTCCGCTGGCTTGGCGTCCTGGCCATTGGACACACCCACCAGGGCGGTGGAAAACGAAAGAGCGATGAGGGCCGGTAATGCAGTGAATTTCAACAGTTTCATGGAAGTAATGTTATGCTCGTTTTGACAGGGGCGCCCGCGATTTTGTTCAAACAGGATTGGAGTTTCGGCTGCATGCGAGTTTGACAATATCGGCACCCGCTTTAGTCTTTCACCCTAATCCTACTACATGCAACCACACTCCGCACCTTCCGCGAAGTCGTTCATCTCACACGCCCCCGGTTACTGGCCCGATGCCGATCCCGCCCAGTGGAACGACTGGAAATGGCAGCTCAAAAATCGCGTCACCACGCTCGCCCAGCTCGAGCAGCACCTCGTCCTCTCGCAGGAGGAACGCGCCGGCGTGCTCCTCTCGGGCAACAAACTCGCGCTGGCGATCACGCCCCATTTTTTCAACCTCATCGAACGCGATAATCCCGACTGCCCCATCCGCCGCCAGGTTGTCCCGCGTATCGAGGAGACATGGACTTCGCCCTATGAAATGGCCGACCCGTGTGGCGAGGATTCGCACATGCCGGTGCCCGGCCTCGTGCACCGCTACCCCGACCGTGTGCTCTTTTTGGTGACCGACCGCTGCGCCTCGTATTGCCGTTACTGCACACGCAGCCGCGTTGTGAGCGGGGCAGGGGAGCAGGAATTGCACACCGATTTCGAGGAGGCATTCCGCTACCTCGAAACGCACACCGAAGTGCGCGACGTGCTCCTCTCGGGCGGTGACGCGCTCCTTTTCTCTGACGACAAACTTGAGGGGATCCTCAAGCGCCTGCGCGCCATCCCGCACATCGAATTCCTGCGCATCGGGACGCGCGTCCCCATTTTCCTCCCGCAGCGCATCACGCCCGGGCTCTGCGCCATGCTGCAAAAATATCATCCGCTCTGGATGAGCGTGCACGTCAACCACCCGCGCGAACTCACCACCGAGGTGCGCGACGCCCTCGCCCGCCTCGCGAACGCCGGCATTCCGCTCGGCAACCAAAGCGTGCTCCTGCGCGGCGTGAACGACAGCGTCGAGACCATGGCCGCCCTCGTGCAAAAACTCCTC
>DASZPK010000242.1:0-2240 GCA_035550335.1 Chthoniobacteraceae bacterium
AACACAAGCGAGCGTAACACGGTGTTTATACCACTCGTGGCATTGCCCACAAAGACCAGGTCGTCCGGTTCCGCACCCACAAATTCCGCGAGCGCGGCGCGCGCGGCGTCGAGGAGCGGCTCGAGTTCGCGGGTCAGAAAATGGAGCGGCTGGCGCTCGAGGCGGGCGCGCCATTCCGCCTGGCATTCCTGCACCGCGCGCGGGCAGCCGCCGAACGCGCCGTGGTTCATGAAGATGGCCTCCGGATCGAAGGTCCACAAGCGCGGGTCGGCGGCGGGAGAATCGAGGTTTTGCACGCCCAAATGTCCCGGTTATTTTTCCGCGACAGCGTCCTTGTCGGTGCTGAAGCGGTAGATGATCGTGCTGTGAAACGTGTCACCCGGTTTCAACTCCGTGGTGGGAAATTCGGGGTGGTTGGGCGAATCGGGATAATGCCCCGCCTCCATGCAAAACGCGGAATGCACGGTATACGCCTTGCCGCCCTTGCCGGTGTCATCCTCGATATTTACGCCGGCGTAAAATTGCAGGCCGGGCTCGGTGGAGAGGACTTCCATCACTCGCCCGCTTTTGGGCTCGACGACGCGCGCCATCAACGCGAGCTCGCCCGGTTTTTTGTCGAAAATCCAGTAATTGTCGTAGCCATGCGCGAAGGTGATCTGGTCGAAATCGGCATCGATGCGCGCTCCGATCGCGGTTGGTTTGCGGAAATCGAGCGGCGTGCCGGCGACATCGCGGGTCTCGCCGGTGGGCAGGCGGCCATCGTTGATCACCAGGACTTTCCCGGCGTTCATCTGCAGGACGTGGGCGAGGATGTTCCCCTCCCCCTGGCCGGCGAGGTTGAAATACGAGTGGTTGCTGAAGTTGATGACGGTGGGCTTGTCCGTGGTGGCGGTGAAATCGAGGCGCAATTCGTTTTTGGCGGTGAGTGTATAAACAGCGTTTACGGTAAGGTTGCCCGGAAAGCCTTCCTCGCCGTCCTTGCTCAGGTAGGTGAGCTTCACCGTGGGGCCTTCCTTGGTGCCGGCCGCCTCGCTTTTCCAGAGCACCCTGTCGAAGCCCCGGTAGCCGCCGTGGAGCATGTCGCGGCCATAGGTGTTCAGTTGGTAATGGCCGCCCTCAAGGTCGAATTTTCCAGCGCCGATGCGGCCCGCATACCGGCCGAGGATCGCCCCGTAGAAATGGCGCTCGGAAAGGTAGCGGTCGACGGCATCGTAGCCGAGCACTACATCGGCGAAAGCCCCTTTGCGATCGGGTACCTTGAGCGAGACGATGACCCCGCCGAAATCCATGATGCGCGCCTCCATGCCGGAGGCATTGCGCAGCGTGTAGATCGTGATCGGCGCGCCGTCGTCCGTCTTTCCAAAAGGCGCGGAGGTGATCGTTGCCGTCGGCGTCTCCGCCAATGCAGAGACGGCCAGGGCGAGGAATATTGCTGTGGTACTAAAGCATTTCATGGGCGTAAAACGCAAACCCTACGCGAGGCGTCACGGCGTGTCGATAGTTGTCCGGGTCGATTGGAAGCGGGCAATGGATTGTCCGGGGCGGCGAGCGTCTTACTCCCGCTCTTCACCCATCTCCTCGTCCGCGGGATGTTCCAGCGGCTCCGCCCCGGTGAGGGGCAAATCGTCCCCGGTTTCCATGGGTTCCCCGCCATATTCCGATTGTTGAACAATGTTTTCGTGATTGCTTTCCGGAGTCGGCGCGCACGTTTCGACTTCCTCCTCACCGCGCCCCGGGGTCATTTTCGCGATCAGTCCCGGAGCGACCCAGTAGAGAATGGCCGCGACGATGTAGATTCCCGCCGCCCACGCGAGCGGGCCGACCCGCATTGAACCGGCGATTTCCTCGCCGTAAATGTTCGTCCGCTTTTCCGGAAGGACGACCGGCAGAAAATAAACCACCGACGCGGTGACAATGAAAAAGAAGGCGCGCTTGCCGTCCGAACCGTTCACAAAAGCCCAGAGACCCGCGAAGATGGAAACCAAAGCGGCGAGGCCCGCCAGGAACAATCCGCCATACGTTCCCCATGTGAAAATCGTGAAGATGCACCCAAGCGGGAACCAGGCCATGACGTGGGAATCGAAGCCCCACGCCGAAAAACTGCAAATGAGATAACCGGCGATGATTCCCGCGAGCCCGATGAACATGCGCGCAAACACCGAGGTGAATCCCGCAAAAAATCCAGACACCGGGTCGAGCGGAATGTGGGGTTCGGCTTCCAACGGCATACAGGGCTGGTT
>DASZPK010000243.1:0-5072 GCA_035550335.1 Chthoniobacteraceae bacterium
TGAAAGTTGCTTCCCGCGTCCACGCCGCCGCGAAAAAATAACCGGGACCCCGTTCCATGGACCTCGCCGTCACCAATTCGCAGCTCGGACTCGGGCTCGCCATTTTGGTGTTGGTTGCCTTGGCGGCGCTCGCCATCGGGATTTTGGTCCAGATGTGCATCATCTGGATTGTGTCGAAATTGGTCATCCCGTCGACCGGCACTTTCCGGAACGCTGCCCGATATTTCGGATGGCAGTTTCTCGTGAGCCTCGGCATGCTGGTTGTGCTGGGCCTCCTGGTGGTGGCGGTGGCTTTCTCGGCGAAAAACGCGACCACGATCGGCGTGCAGGCATGGATTCATCTATTTGTCGTGTTCGCCATGATTTGGTTTGCGATTTCGCTTTGGGTCCCGATGCATGTTTACGAGGTCTCGATCTGGCGGGCCCTCGCGTTCAAGATCGTCCTCATGGCCATCGGATTTTGTTTTACATTGGCAAACATCCAGTTGCAGGAAAAATACAACCCCGCCTACGCCGAAATGCGCCGGGCGCAGGAGAAGCAATTTAAGGCGCAGTTCGACCAGATCAGCCGGCTGATGGCCGCGCCCGCGGATAATCAATCCCGGGACACCGTCACCCCAACTCCATCACCGCTCCCTGCCACGCCCAAACCCGCGCTCACCCCGGCCCGGCCATCGAGCGAGCTCGCACTCACCCAGCGCGTCGATTTCCCCGTGGTGGTCAACGGGGCTGACATGGGCAGCGTGACGCTACCTCCCGGCACCCGCGTGAAGCTGATCTCCGTGGAAGGCGGCCAATTGCGCGTCCGATACAACAACTCCGAAGCCACGATCCCCGTCACCTCGACCGATTACGATCCCACTCGCAACGCCCCATGAAAATCCTCGCATTCGCCGGCAGCACCCGCACCGGGTCCTTCAACAAAAAACTCGTCCGCATCGCCGCCGATGGCGCGCGCGAAGCCGGCGCGGAAGTCACGCTCATCGACTTGCGCGATTTCCCGATGCCGCTCTACGACGGCGACCTCGAGGCCTCCAGCGGCTTGCCGGAGCACGCAAAGCGCTTCAAGCACCTGATGATCGACCACCACGGCCTGCTCATCGCCACGCCGGAATACAACAGCTCCATCACCGGCGTGCTCAAAAACGCCATCGACTGGGCCTCGCGCGAGGAGAGCGACGACGAGCCGCCGCTCGTGGCCTTCCGCGGCAAGACCGCCGCGCTCGTGAGCGCATCGCCCGGCGGCTTCGGCGCCACGCGCAGCCTGCGCCACGTGCGCGGAATCCTCGTTCACATGGGCGTGTATTTGATGCCGGAGTCGGTCTCCATCTCCGCCGCGTACGAAGCCTTCGACGAACAAGGCGCGCTCAAGGACGCGGCGAAGCAAAAGGCCGCCGCGGCGATCGGCGCGAAGCTTGCGGAATTCACCCGCAAGCTCGCCTTGTGAGCGCGCCCACGGGCGTTTGGATAATCCCGAAAAATTCCGCTCGCAACCGGTAGGGTCGGACCTCCGGGCCGACCGCCGAGCGGAAAACGGTGCGTTATATTAACGCGTCGGGTTGCGCGGAGGCCAGCCCGACGTCGTGTTCGGGTGTTTAAAATAGGTTTGTCCCCCCGGTGAAAACCTGATAAGGAAGAGGGCGCTATGAGCATCGTCACCACCATCCATGCCAAATCGGTCGGCCTCGTCAATGAGTTCAAGACGTTCATCGCCAAGGGAAATGTGATGGACCTCGCAGTCGGCGTCATCATCGGCGCGGCTTTCGGCGACATCGTGAAAGCGATGGTCTCCGACATCATCACCCCCCTGTTTACATTGTTTAAAGGCGCGACCGCGGGAAAAATGACGGAGTTTGCGGATTACAAGCTCGGGCCGTTTTTGGTCGGCCACTTCATCAACGCCATTTTCAGCTTCCTCATCCTCGCCGCCGTCGTCTTTTTCCTGCTGGTGAAACCGATGAACAAGCTCATGCTCAGCCTGCAAAAACCAAAGGGGCCCGATGTGCCGCCGCCGACACCGGAGGACGTCCAGCTCCTCCGCGAAATCCGCGACCTTCTGAAAACGCAGAAACCGCCATCGCAACCTGCAGGTGAAATGGTTCGCCCACCCATCCCATGACGATGGAAATAGAGGAGTCCCCGCGCCTGCTGTTGTTGCGCATTTTCTTCATCCTCGATGCGGTGCTCCTCCTGTTGATCGGCGGTTCGCTCGTGCTTTTTCCCGGGCGCGTGGAACAAGTGTTTCACTTCCAAAATCTCCCGCTGGGCGTGGATTACCTCATCGGCCTTTGGGGATGCGTGATGGCCACGCTCGGCCTCGGTTATGCGCTTGCCGCCCGCGAACCGGCGCGGAATGCCGCGTGGGTGCAGATCGGCATCGCTCGCGGCGCGCTCGAATGCGCGTTTGGCGCGGTCTGCCTCGGGCGCGGGATCGTGGGCTGGCAGCAGGCCGGCTTCGGCATTGTCACGGCCGGCCTCGTGGCACTTGTTTATATATTGTTGTACCCGATGAAAGAAAGGCGTGGCGGGTAACATCGTGGATGTGCTCATCGCAGAGGCTGTCGTGATTTTTCTGGCCGGCTTCGGGATCGGAATGGCCGTGTTTTCGAAATCTAAGGCGCGGATATTTTTCGCGGGCGTCTGCGGGCGCGTCGCGGTGATCGTCGCCGTCGCAGTCTTGTTTGTGGGCTGGGTCATGTCTTTGAAAATTTAGCAAACCCGGCGATCTTCTTCCTCAACATGACAACGGAACCGCCCATGACAACAACCGGCAAGCCCAACCGCTTGCTGCGCGCCATGCTGGTGGTGAGCCCGGGCGCCGTGAGCCTCGCTTTTACCACCTTCGCCAAACTGTTTCTTTCCGCCGACAATGAGATGGGTGCAAGCCTTCTTGGGGTAATCGTGGCCCTGCCCCTGTGCGTGGCTGCCGCTTTTGTCCTTGCGCGCGGTCATGGAGGAGCATGGCCGCTGATTGGGCGCACTTTCGTATACACGTTCCTGCTCATTGTCTTGAATTTTTCCATCGCGTTCGCCGGCTGTGTGTTGATGCAACCCAGAATGAATATCGAATGAACCTCACGCTGACTTCCGAAGAACTGCTCAAAAAGACCACGGGCCGCTGCCCGGAGTGCAAGTCGCCCTGTCCCGCCGAGGTCTGGAAGGTGAGCGAGGGCAAACAGGCGCGGATTTTCCTCAAGCGCACCTGCCCCTTGCACGGCGTCACCAGCAACTGCATCAGTTCCGACGCCCGCTTCTACTGGCTCGCGCAGGGCGACCCCTCAAACTCCTGTTGTGGCGGCGGGGCCTGCTGTGCGGCGGAAGGCGGCTCGACCGGCACGCTCGGGCGCAACGCCGCCGGCAAGGGCGAAGCCCCGTTCGAGCAACTCTCCACCTGCCTCGCCCTCATCGAGATCGTCAATTCCTGCAACCTCGCCTGTCCCACGTGCTACGCCGATTCGCCCGTGGGCGCGAATGGCAGCGTGGATGCCGTGCCGCTCGACGACTTGAAGCGGCGCATCGAGGGCGTCATCGCCCGCAAGGGGGGCATCGAGATCCTGCAGCTCTCCGGCGGAGAGCCGACGCTCCACCCGCAATTCTTCGAGCTCGTGGAATGGGCCACCGCGCACGACAAAATCGATTATCTCTTGTTAAACACCAACGGCGTGCGCCTCGCCGCCGATGCCGCATTCGCCGAACGCCTCGGGCGCGCCTTCCGCTACGGCGGCATGCAGGTTTATCTGCAATTCGACGGCACGCAGGAAGCCGGCCAGCAATTCCTGCGCGGCGGCGACCTGCGCGCGATGCGCCGGCGCGCCATCGAGCGGTGCGGGGAAATCAACCTGCCCGTCACGCTCGCGATGACCGTCACGCCCGACAACCTGCCGCACCTCTGGGAGACCATCGAATTCGGCCTCGGCTTCAAGCACGTGCGCGGCGTCGCGTTCCAGCCGATGTTCGGCAGCGGCCGCGTGCCCATGGAAAAACACGCGCGGCTCAACACCGCCGACATCATACTCGCCTCCGTCGCGCAATCGCAGGGCAGGCTTCGCTTCGAGGATTTCACGCCCCTGCCGTGCGGCGACCCGAATTGCGCCACCATCGGCTATCTCCTCAAGACCCCGCTCGGCGTGCGCTCGATCAGCGACTTCGTCGACTTCGCCCAGGTCCAGGGTTTCCTGCGCGACAAAATCCGTTACAGCCTCAGCGACCTCACGCAATGCGGCTGCGAATCCGAGCCGCTGGGCGACCTGCTGAAGCAATTCGAGATGGATGAAACGCACACCTTTCGCTTGTTTATCAAACCGTTTATGGACGCATGGACGTGGGACGAGGACCGCATCGACCGCTGCTGCACGCATGTGATCCGCCCCGACGGCAAGCTCGATTCGTTTTGCCGTTATTACTCCGGGGCGCGCACATGAAAAGGCTCTTCTGGCTGATCCCGGTGCTGCTGCCTTTGGGAGGGCTGTTTACCCCTTATATAGCCCAACTCCCCGCGCTGTTGATTTTCGCCGGCTTTTGCTGCCTGGTCTCGGCGTTTGGTTTGCTATGGGGAGTGGTCAAGCATCCCGCCACATGGGTGGTTTTCTCCCTTTTTCTCGCGGTGGGACTTTTCTTCATGGATATCGGCATGGGTTTTTTCCTGGGCTGCGTTTACCCGGGGATAAAATGAGTGCCGCACCGTCTCGCTTTTGCTAGGATGCCCATGAAACCCGCAATGGTATGAACCAGTCCCCGCCGCCAATGCCGCCCGAAATCCGCGCCAGGAACAAGCGCAATCTCACATGGGGACTGTGCCTGGGATTTCTGCCCGCCGTGATGGTGTTGCTCACCGTCACAATCATGACCTCCGGCGGCCACGACATTTCGCAAAAAGAAGCCGTGCCGCTTGTGGGTCTTGCGTTTATTTTCACGCTGGGTTGTTCCATCGGATCGTCGTTCCTTCTTTTCCGGAGGTTTCGCAAAGGGGTGCCATTGCTGGGCGCCGTGCTCCTGTTGCTGGTCAACGGATGCATGGCGTTTTTCTTCGGCTGCTGCGCTTTGCTCCTTTCTTCCACCGGGTAGACCATGCT
>DASZPK010000244.1:0-2128 GCA_035550335.1 Chthoniobacteraceae bacterium
GCGGAAAACGAAATGCCGTCGAGCCCCGTGCCTCCGCCGGTGGAGGGGCGGAAGCGGACCGTAAGGTCGCGCACATCGAGGCTGCTGATGATGTTGCGCTCCTCCTCGAGGATGCGCTCGGAAAAATTGCAGCGGAGCAACTGGCCGGTATCGATGGTGATGGTGTCGCCGTCGGCCAGCGGGGCTGTATTGCGCACGGGGATGTCGCCCACGAGAATGGGGCGGTCGGCCTGGAGGACTTCCAGGCTGCCCACCTTGTTCGCGTAGTCGCACTGGATTTTCAAGAGCACGTCGCCGCCGGTGCCGGGGGAAAGGAGGATGTCGTCCTCCTCGAGCAGGCCGGGGTTGTTTGACACGAGATATTCGGATTTGTGGGTCTTGAGCTGGAAGCGCCCGCCGAAGGCGCGAGCACGGCGGCGGAGCTCGAGGAGCGGGAGCTCGCTGTCGTTGTGAAAAATGATGCGGTCCTCGAGCGTGCCCTCGACGTAGGCGCCGGCGCGGAGCTTGGCGCCGTTGAGGACGGCGTCGACGTTTTTCAAGGCGCGCACCTGGACCTTGAGGCCGAATTTCACCTCAAGGCAGCTCTCGCGCGTGCGCGCTTTTTGCAAATCGACCTCGTCGTCCTTGTCGACGCTCACGTAGATCTGCGCGAGGGAGACGTTTTTCTTCGCGTTGAAATAGGCAACCAGGTCCTGATAGGTGAGGACCTGCTCGCCGAGGACGATGGCCTGGCCGGTAAAGACGCGGCAGAACTCGCCGTGCGCGAGCGGCTGGCCGCGCACGACCACGGAGCTGTTCGTGTGGTTTTTGAGGATGATGAGGTCGTGGTAGCGGAATACGAGGAGACGCTCGTCGGGGCCGAGGTCCTTGAGGATGACGTCGGAGGAACTGGCGGAGCCGAAGCTGAGGGATTCGAGCGGGGAGGCGCCTTTTTGGTAGACGGAGGCGTCGGCATTGTCGGCGGCGTTGAGCTGATAAACAATGTCGATCGCTTGTGCAGCCATCCCAAGTTGCGACATGAATGTGTAATAGCTCACCACCTGCTCCTGCCGGCCGCCGGTTTTCGAGATGAGGTCGTAAAGCTGGACGCCGAGCATGATCTTGCGGTCCATGCTGAGGTCGTTTGCGAGGCGCTGGGCCATGCCGGCGAGGTCCTGCTGCTCGTTGAGCGCCTGGCGGAAGAGGCGGCGCAGTTCGGAGTAAACGGCCTCGGGGTAATCATGGCGCAGGAAGCCGAGCGACGAATCGATTTCCTCCTCGAGCATCTTGCCGTTGTATTTCGAAAAGGCGGCGAGGACCTGGATGAGAAGCGGGAGGAGGTTCGGGCTCTCGGCGACGGTGCGCGGGGTGCGCATCGCGCGGCGCATGATATGGCGCGAGGCGCGCTGAAAACGATACGCGAACGGCTTGAGGTAGTCGATCCCCTCGCCGATTTTGTCCATTACGATTCTGCCCGGGTTACGCATTCACTCGCATTCATTCGCGGCCGCGGGACAGATCCCGGGGCCAAAAAAGGAAGATAATGGAAATTGGGCGAAAAACCACAGCGAATTGAAATTCGCGGGGGAAAAACCTCACTGCGAGAGGGTGAATCGCACCGGGACATCGACTTTGCTGGCGACCGGGATCGAGGCGACTGAGGCGGGTTCGAACATCCAGCGCTTCACCGCGGCGACGGCTGCATTGTCGAGAAGCGGGTAGCCGCTGCTGTGTTTTACGGTCACATCGTTGGGACGGCCATCGGTGCCGACTTCGACATTGAGCAGGACGACGCCCTCCTGCCGGAGCCGGCGCGCCTCGTCAGGATATTCAGGTCTCGGGTTGTTGAGGTAGCGCACGGAGGTGCGGACGCCGCCGGTTGCGCCCGTGGCAGGAAGGGAATTTGCCTCGTGATGCGGCGCCGCGGAGGTGGTCCGCGGGTGCTGGCTGACCGGACGCGTGCGTGGGGAAGGCGCGGCTGTCGCTGCCGGGGTGGCATCGGGATTGGGCTCGGTCATCGCGGGTTCCGGAGTAGGCTCGGGCGCGGGTTGCTCCATCTCGGGAACAGGTGTCGGCTCGGGTTGTTCGACGGCGGGAGCAGGCGTGGGTTCGGGAGCGGGGGGCGTTTCCACCGCGGGCGGCTGGTCTT
>DASZPK010000245.1:0-2210 GCA_035550335.1 Chthoniobacteraceae bacterium
AATTTCGGAAAACTTTTCCAGACGTATCGAAGCATTCGTCGCAGCCACGCCGTAGCCGTAGGCGGCCGCGAAAAACGTGAACCCGCATTCCGCGGCGGAGGCGGCGTCGTCTTTTCCATCGCCGACCAGCACGGTCACATCGGGCTGCAGGGAAAATTTCACGGCGAGCATGCGCGCGCCCGCGGGCTTTGAATCGAACGGCTGCGGGGAATCCGGCGTGGCGATATCGTCGAAAAATTTTGCCAGCTCGAAGTGGTCGAGGATTTTTTGTGTTGGCCGGAGCGGTTTATTGGTGAGCAGGAACAGGCTCATGCCGGCTGCGTGGAGACGGGCGAGGACTTCGCCAACCTGCGGATACGGCTGCGAGCGGAGGCATCCGGTTTCGCCATAATGGGCGCGGAATTCCGCGAGGAGACGCGCGGAGCGTTTGGGAGGAAGATCCGGCCAGAGCGATGCAAACATTGCAGCAACCGGCGGCCCGATTGCGGCGCGCAAATCGGGCATGGGCTCGCCCGGCAGCACGCGACCGATGGCCGCCCGCGCGGATTCCTCGATGCCCGGCAGCGAATCGACAAGCGTGCCGTCGAGGTCGAAGATGATGTTTTTTACGGTGCCGGGCGGCATGCGGTGCGTTTCAATCGCTTGGGGGAATGGCGTACGCCACGGTTTCGAGCGCGTAGTATTTATGATAGCGCAGTGCGATGGTGTGGCGCGGGAGCAATTCGTGCATGTAGAGCGGGATTTCCCAAAGATCGTCCGGCCGATGATAGACGCACACGGCCAGGGTGGGCTGGTGTTCGCGGATGGTTTCCGCGGCCCCTACCAGCGCCGCGAGCTCAGCCCCCTCGATATCGAGCTTGATGAAATTCGGGCGGAACACGGGCAGCACCTGGTCGAGCGCCACCAATTGCACGTGGGTATTGCCGTGGCCGGCAACGATGCTGGCCTGGTCGCGCCCCGCGCAGAATGCAGCGACCGCGGTCGCGTCCGAGAGACCACAGGGCCAGATGGAAACATCGCCAAGGTTGGCCGCGTGTTTGCGCGCGGTATGGCACAAGGCGAGGAAATTTTGTTCGTCAGGCTCGAAAGCGGCGACCGACTCGAAGGTAACACCTTTGCGCAGCAGGGACTCGATGGTGTCGCCGGTAAACGCGCCGCCATCCACGAAACGGAACGGCATTTTGGGCTGCGGCAGGTCTGCGGGAAGATATTGCTCCTCGGCGTCAGGTTGCCGGAGGAGCGCGGTGTCGAAGGTGAGGCGGTAGCGGAGAATATCGAGGAAAATGCGGCGGCTCTTTTCATCGGCCATCAGCATCCCGGCCTCGCGAATGCGGTCGTGATAATCGAGTGTGTGGCGGCGGGTATCGACCCAGAAGTGAGGGGGCAATTTCGCATGCTCATGGAATTCCGGAAAACTCACGATGCGGCGATATCCCAGGTCCTCCAGCACCGTCCGGATTTCGTGCGGGTCCGCAGCGTAATTGAAAACCCCCACGACCGCCGTCAATCCCTCCGCAGCAAACCGGCGCGCCTCGGCGCTGTAAGGCGAATAAATCGGGAGGCCATCGGCATTGCCCGCTCCCTTTTGGTCGATGAAGGCCCGTATCTTTTTGTCGCGGCCGAAAAGTTTTGACGCGACCCTGCGCCCGATGTTGCCCGCGCCATAGACCACGTAGTCTCCCGGCGGGAGAGGCGCAAGCTGTGGGAGCTCGATCGAAAGGAGCTCATCGAGTTCACGGGCGAAATCCGGCATACTTCACTGCTCCATGAGGGGGACGATCATATTCTCGCGCAATTCCTCGCGGCTGAGGAATGGCGACATGTCCTCGAGCGGCGAGGAAACCATGCGGCCGTCGGGGAGCCGGCGCGAAGTGAGTTTTGGCTCGAAGGTCTGGTCGCGGTCGAGCATTACCTCGCAGATCTCGGGTCCGGGTGAAGCGAGGACGCGCCGAAGGTCCTCGACGAAATCGGGCTTTTCGAGGCGGCTGGCGTTCAGGCCGTATGCTTGCGCAAGTTTTACATGGTCGGGAAAGGAGACGCCGCTTTCCGGCGTGGCGCCGACTTGCAGGCCGAAGAAGTTCGATTGCGTCTGGCGGATCGAGAGGTAGCCGTCGTTGCAAAGCACGAAGAGTTTGATCGGCCAGCGGTGCAGCGCAATGGTCTGCAACTCCTGGATGTTCATTTGCAGGCTGCCCTCGCCGGCGAGGCAG
>DASZPK010000246.1:0-2980 GCA_035550335.1 Chthoniobacteraceae bacterium
CGAATGCAACGGTGAGGAGCGCGTCGCCGGCGAGCACGGCCACGCCTTCGCCGAAGACTTTGTGGCTCGTGGGCATGCCGCGGCGGAAATCATCGTCGTCCATGCAGGGGAGGTCGTCGTGGATGAGCGAGTAGGTGTGGATGCACTCGACCGCGCAGGCGTGCGGGAGGGCGTTCTCAACCTCGCCGCCGCAGGCCTCCGCCGCCGCGAGGCAAAGCACGGGACGCAGCCTCTTGCCGCCGGCGAAAAGGCTGTAGCGCATCGCCTTGTGGAGCGTGACGGGCTTGGCGGCGGCGCGCGGGAGATGGCGGTCGAGCGCGCGGTCGATCAGTTTGATGCGGGCATCGAGGTATTTTTTGAGGGTGCTCATCGCGGGTTTACTGTGAAAAATCGGACGCGGGTTTGCAAACAGGAAATCCGATCCGTGGCGACGCTCGTTACTTAAACACAGAGACACGGAGGATACAGAGGTTCACGGAGAATTTCTTAAATCCTTTTTCTTCCCCTGTGTTTCTCCGTGTCCTCTGTGCCTCTGTGTTTAAGCAGCAATTACCGACTGCCAAACATTCGATTCCAAACGCGCTTCCAGAACGGCGTTTTTTTCACCGGCAACCGTCCGCCATTTTCAAATGCTTGCAGGATTCGTTTCAGGGATGCCAGATCGCGTTTCTTCGTTGGCTCCTCCACCCACGTCGCATCAAGCTCGCGACAGAATGCTTCCACGACCGGGGCGGGGATGTCTCCGCTGAGGCGCAGTTCGCCGGCGAAGGCGTCGTGAAAAGTGAAAAGCAACCGCCCGGAATGGTAGGCTTTGATATGGTCGAACAACTCCCACGGGTCGCGTCCTTTCACCATCTCGCAGAGTTCGTCGATGAGCGTTGCGGAGTAAACAATGTGAAACATCCTGGGCATCGGGGCGATGGTGTCCCTGGCCACCGGGACAATTTCGGGCGCGGCATGCCGTTCGTAAAGGTCCACCGCCCACGGGCGCATGTTGCAGCCTTCCATGTAAAGGATCGCTCCCGGTGGCAGAATGGAAATGAGCGACCGGAAAAACGGCTCGGGTGTTTTCACTTCGCTGACAACCCATTGCGTGGGGGAGTCGATTTCAAGGCCGCGCCAATCCTCCGCAATTAACGCGCGCAGATTCGGAATCAGTTGCTCGTGTTCGGAGTCAGGCATGGGATTGCAAGATTGCTTTAAGCACGGAACCCGGAGAACACAGAGATTCACGGAGGAGGAAAAGGATGCAAGAAATTCTCCGTGGCCCTCTGTATTCTCTGTACCTCTGTTTTTAAGTCCGACCGACCAAGCGATTAATGGTCGCCGCCGCATACGCCGCTCCAAACCCATTATCAATATTAACCACCGTCACGCCGCTGCCGCAGCTATTCAGCATGCCGAGCAGCGCGGCGAGGCCGCCGAAGCTCGCGCCGTAGCCGACGCTCGTGGGGACGGCGATCACCGGTTTGCTCACGAGGCCCGCGACCGCGCTCGGCAGCGCGCCTTCCATGCCGGCGACGACCACGAGGACGTTGCACGCCTCGAGCCGCTCGCGCTCGTGCAGCAGGCGGTGGATGCCCGCCACGCCGACATCGTAAATTTTTTCCACTTTATTGCCGAAGACCTCGAGCGTGACCACGGCCTCCTCGGCCACGGGCAAATCCGACGTGCCCGCGCAGAGCACGCCGACGGAGCCCGGGTTTTTCGGCAGCGGCTCGCGCTCGATGGCGATGCAGCGTCCGCGCGCGTGGTAGCGGGCCTCGGGGAATTTATCCGCGACGGCCTGGAAATGCTCCGCGTTCGCGCGCGTGGCGAGGACGACCTGGCTATTCTCCAGGATCGCCTCGCTGATGGCGGCCACCTCGGCGGGCGTCTTGCCCTCGCAGTAAATCACCTCTGGGAAACCGCAGCGCCGCTCGCGGTCGGTATCCACGCGGGCGATGCCGAGGTCGATGAATTTGGGATCGGACATGGGAATTCAAGATTTAAGATTGAAGATTTAAGATTGAAAGGAATTTCCCGCGAAGCGGACTTTTGATTTCAATTTGAAATCATCAATCTGAAATTTGAAATTCCCCTCAAGCCCCCGCAGCAGGCGGCTCGTTGGTCACGAGGATCAGCCGCATCGGCACCATCGCGGAGACGAAGAAGCCGTGGTTTTTGAAGAAGCCTTGTGCATCATCGTTTAAACGATCGGTGAGCAGCGTGATGCGCAGGAAGTTTTTTTTCTTCGCGTAGTCGATGGCGTGCGTGAGGAGTTTGGCGCCGATGCCCTGGTGGCGGTGGTCGTGGTGCACCACGAGGTCCTCGAGCAGGACCACGAACCCCCCCTCGGCGGTGCTGATGGTGAAAAGCAGGTTGATCATCCCCAGGATCATCCCGTTGTGGCGCAGCACGAAGATGCGCCCGCGGTTGGGCTGCTCGAGGATGAGCTGCAGGCCGCGCATCTGCTTGGCGCGGTCGGGCTGGAAATCCTGCTCCATCGTGAAGAGGTCGTGGAGCAGGTCCGTCAACTGCGGAAGATCGAGTATCGTTGCCTGCTCTACGGTGGTGGTGTCCATGACCTGTGGCATTTATGGCACAGTTAAAGTGAAAAGTGAAGGTGGAAAGTGAGGAAAGCCGTTTGCCGCGCGCCAGTCACTTTCCACTTTTACTTTCCACTTTGTCCCTCTATCCTGCGCACCCATGCCAGCAGCGACCGATCCCATAGAAAAACTCCGCAGCGCCCTCCGCGACGTGCCCGATTTCCCCAAGCCGGGCATTATTTTCAAGGACATCACCACCATCCTCGGCGACGGCGAGCTTTTCAAAAGCGCCATCGATATTTTCCTTGACGCCAATCGCGGGCGGAAGATCGACAAGGTCGTGGGCATCGATGCGCGCGGGTTTATCTTTGGCGCTGCGGTGGCTTACCAGCTTGGGGTCGGGTTCATTCCCATTCGCAAAAAAGGGAAGCTCCCCTACAAGACCGAGTCCA
>DASZPK010000247.1:0-3320 GCA_035550335.1 Chthoniobacteraceae bacterium
TCGATGGCAAGGCGCGCGCGGGTGCCGGTCGGCTCGCGGAGTTTGTCCTGCAATACTTCGAGCACGGGGCCGTAAAATTGCTCGGCCTGCGCCACGCTCATCCGGTGGACCTTGAACCCGATGATGTAAAGGCCGCTGCGCGAAAAGACATCGATCACGCTGCCGGGGCGCGCGTTCGGGAAACGAAAATTGTCGGGCTTGATGAGCACCAGCGTCTTCTGCACGTTCGAGCCGGCGGGGAACCGGATCGTCTGGTCGAGGAGGCCGGCGTCGCTATCGGAATAATCCGCCCAGAGGCGCAGGTTTTCGCGGGCCGATTCCGCATCGGGCGGGGCGAGCACGGCGGGCTCGAAATAAACGACTTCGCCCTTCTCGTTCGTCACGTAATCGCCGTACGTGTCGCGGATCGTTTCGCCGGCGGTGCGCTCATTGGCGATGTGCCCGACCGCCCCGCGGATTTTCAAAATCGCATCCTCGCCCTTGAACACGAGGAAAAGCACGCGCGCGTGGCTGCCGCCGCTGCCGGTGGTGTCCGCCGCGAAATTTTTGAGGACGTACTGCTTGATGAGTTCCTGCGTGGCCCGGTGCCGCGGGTCCTGCGCGGTGATCATCGTGGAGGCGTATTTTTCCACGAGTTCCTTGCTGGGGGCAAACATGCTGGCAGCCACGATTTCGAGGCCCGTGCGTGAGATGAGCCTCGCCACAATGCCTCCCGTCCTCGATTTGCGGATCGAGTGGGGCGTGACCATTACATACGTCAATTCCTCAGCCATAGATAAAAAGTGCCCTCATTGACCCCGCTGAAACACTACTTTTTCCAGCGTAAAACCAACGAAGGCAGGATTTTTATTAAAAAAATTGTTCAGAACCGTAGTCGGCATGTGAAAAGGGGTCAATACGATTTTATGGCGCGGTTAGGAAAACCGCAAAGGACGCAAAGACCGCGAAGAGATTGAATGAAGCTGCGGCTTTCTATGCAGGCGCAGGGTTGCTATCAAATGCGCATGGGGCATTCCATCGAGTCTTTCCATGGGAAATCGGCTATCATTCACGACTTGGATTTGCTGGCGGTGATTGCGTTCGCCGTTGACGTTCTTCAAGACCCCACCGGATTCCCACACCTCGGCGCCCTGACTGAAGCGTGGCGATCGATCCCCCGTGGATACGGGCCGGGCGTGATCGATTTGAAATTGGAGGAATTGCTTCAAACGCCAGCCCATGTGGAGGAATTCGCGGCGCTGCTGGACCGCATCTCCGCGCGCCTGAAAGAGTATCCCGGCACGATCCCGGCAGCCTGGCTCAACTCCTCAGTCGGAGCCGCAAGCCGCATAGCGTTTAACGACTTCAAAGCCTCTTTCGCAATCGAAGCGGTCGAAAAGCTCCGGGCTTTGGTTGCCGCGACGGCGTGAGGCAGGCCGCCTCCTCAGGCCGCTTTCACGGCCAGTGTCGTAACCCACTTGCCCTTGCGTGAAATCTTTTTGATGATGAACCCGCATGCTCGGAATACGGCAACGCACTCGCTTTCCTGGTGGCGCATGATGCCCGAGAAAATCAAGCACCCGCCTGGCTTTACCGCGCGCGCGATTCGCGGGGCAGCCTGGATCAACACCTCGCTGAAAAGATTCGCCGCGACCACATCATACGCGCGCGGCGACGTCCATGCCAGCACGTCGCGCCTTGCGAAATGCACTCCTGCGATTTGATTCAACTGCGCGTTTTCCTTCGCCACGCGCACGGCGTTTGGGTCGAAATCGAACGCATCCACGCGGCGCGCGCCGAGCGCCTTCGCCGCCAGCGCGAGGATTCCGCTCCCGGTCCCGAGATCGAGCATGTCCCATTTCCCGGCGCCGCCGCGCGCGGCCATATCGGCGAGGAAACGCAGGCACGATGCCGTGGTCGCATGCTCGCCCGTGCCGAAAGCCATCGAAGCCGGGACCAGCAGCACTTTCGTCCCGGGGAACTTTCTTCGCGCGGCCGTGCGCTCCCTTTCCGAATCCACCACCAGCAATTTTCCGCGGATGCGGATCGGCCCGCGCCCGGATGTTTTCTTTTGTATAAACACTCGTTCATTGAGCCTGCGCAAGCCCCCGCCGTGCCGCCCCACCAGGGCCGCCCCTTCCTTCGCGGAAAGCGCGTACGCCTCGATTCTTGCCGATTTTCCGCCCGGCAGGCTGATGATTGCCATGCGCTCCATGAATTCCAGCAGCCGCGCCGACCAAGCTTCGTCATCCCCCGCGGGAACCCGTTTCCGCCAAATGAGCATGCCCTTGATTGCCGCGAATCGGGTGCAATCTCAACACAAATGCGCTGCCCACGCGCCGGCTCAATACGAAAACATCGCGTTGAGCATCCCGCCCGTGTCGTTCGGCCTGTCGCGGAGGTAGGAAATCACGTCGCCGCTCACGCCTTCGCGCCTCAGGTTTGCGGCGTCGTCCGGGGTGATGTTGAAGTCGCTCCCCGAGTCGGCGAGATAGACGATGATTTCGCCGCTGCGCATGCCGCTCTGCGACAGATTCACCACATCGGCCATGCTCAATCTCGCGCCCCTTTGGATGCGCGCGGCCACCGGAGGCGAAACGCCCGGCTGCTGATACGAGGCCCGTTGCTCGCGGCTCAATGTCGTCGAGCAGCCTGCCAATGCGGAAGCCATCCCCACAAGGGCCGCGAACAGGAATGCCGGTTTCGCAAACATTCTTCCTTTTGTTCGTGAAAGCCCCCCGCCGCGGATGCACCTATTGCCGCGACACGTGCGGCGAACTTCTACTGCCCGCCCGGAACCGTCGGGAACCCCGGCGGACGATCGGAGACCTTCGGCCCATCGGAGGCGGCCGGCTGGCTGCTTTCGACATGCTGCGGGTGGTCGGGTGTGTTCCCTGCGCTGGCAATTTCCCCCCCGGCGACATAGACTTCCCCTTCATTGTCCTTTTTCAACACGGGCCGGGATTTTTGGGCGGAATATCCCACCTGTTCATACCCGCCGTTGAGGTCCACCCTCGAATAAATGAACTGACGCGGCCCGACGAGCTGGAGCACATGGAGCGTGTTGCTGCGGTCGAGCTTGATGTCGGGGTCGATCGTGGCGATGAGGATTCCCAGCGGGCTGGTGGAATAAATCGTGTTTGTGTCCTTGTCCTGCACGCGAACGTAAAGGTAATTGTATTTCGGCTGCATGAATGTCAGCACCGAAATCGTGCGGTGCGCGCCCTTGATCTTCTCGTCGGCGTTTGCGGGCACACCGACCGTTTGCTCCCAGACGATCTTGCCTTCGGTGACCTCGATCTCGTCGGGCATGGAGCTGTAATATTTGCCGGTGTCCCGGT
>DASZPK010000248.1:0-1990 GCA_035550335.1 Chthoniobacteraceae bacterium
ATTACCAGTTGCAGCGCGTCATCGACGTATTCGTCGCCCCCAAAGGCGAGGCGCTGGGCGGCGTCGCCAGCGGCGTCCAGCGCATCATCGACGGGGTGCAAAAACCCGGGGGGGTGCGCGTCACCCTGCGCGGGTCCGTACAGGCGATGAACTCCTCCTTCAAGGCCTTCGGATTCGGCCTGCTCCTCTCGCTCGTCCTCGTCTATCTCGTCCTTGTCGCGCAGTTCAAGTCCTTCATCGACCCCTTCATCATCATGCTCGCGGTGCCGCCGGGCATCGCGGGCGTGCTGATCATCCTCGTTTGCACCGGCACCACGCTCAATATCATGTCGCTTATGGGCGTGGTCATGATGGCGGGCATCGTCGTTTCGAACAGCATCCTGATTGTCGAATTCACCCACCGCCTCATCGCCGACGGCATGCCGCTGCGCGAGGCGGCGCAATACGCCTGCCGCGTGCGTTTGCGCCCGATCCTCATGACCTCCCTCGCGACCATTATAGGCCTCATCCCCATGGCCTTGAAACTGGGCACCGGCAGCGAATCGTACGCGCCCCTTGCCCGCTCGATCATCGGCGGCATGACGATGTCAGTGGCGCTGACCGTGTTCATCGTGCCGGCGGCGATGCTCATTGTCTACCGGCAGCGCAAGCCCGGGCCGTCATCGCAGCATGCCAGCCTCCCGGCGGCGCAACATTCCTGAGGCCGAAATGATATGAAATCCGGTCATCCATCCTTCCAACGGCGCCACGCGCTCGCCACGGTTGTTTTCTTTTGTTTTACAACCTGCGCCTTCTGCGCGGACAAAAAGCCCGCCCCGCAAGCGGGGCCCACGCCCGTGCCGCGGGCGCTGCCGGTCCGGCAGGAACAATCCGTGCCCGCGAAACTCGACCTCGCGGCCGCCGAGGCGATCGCGCTCCGCTACGCGCCGCAGATCAGCGAGGCGTATTACAAAGCCGAAGCGTCGCACGAGGAATTGCGCGAGGCCCGCTCCGCCCTTTTTCCGCAGGTCAGCGGCATTGCGGCAACGGTCGGGACCGGCATCGGCATCGAGGACGCCTTCGGCGCCACGCATTCCAGCACCGCCACCACGCGCATCGGCGCGACCGGCTGGCTGAACGACCCCTCGGTCTACAACCGCCAGTCCGACGGCCTGCTGGTGAGACAGCTCGTCACCGATTTCGGCCGCACGCCGAACCTCATTTCCGCCGCGCGCTACGAATCCCTCTCGCAGGAGGAAAGAACCCGGCTCGCCCGCGCGCAGGTGCTGCTGCTGGTCGACGAGGCGTATTTCAAGGCGCTCGGCGCGCAGGCGCTCCTGCGCGTGGCCAATGAAACCGAGGCCGCGCGCCAGCTCACCGTCGACCAGGTCGCGCAATTGGCGAAGAGCAAATTGAAGTCCGACCTCGACCTGAGCTTTGCAAAAGTCGATTTGGCAAACGCGAAGCTGCTCGTCCTCCAATCGCAAAACGCCGTCGAGGAAGGCATGGCCGACCTCTCCGCCGCGCTCGGCCTGCGCGAGGCGCACCAATTCGAGCTTGCCGGCGAGCCGCAATTCGCGTTTCCCGGCGACGACATCGAGTCGCTCATCGCGCAGGCGCTGCAATACCGCCCCGAAATCGTCGCGCTCCGCGAGGAGGTCGAGGGGGCGAAAAAATTCGCCACATCTGAACGCGACGCGCATTTTCCGGTTGTGACCTTCCAAGGCACCGCGGGCCGGACCCCGATCGGCGATTCCGCGGTCCAGGGGAATTACGAGGCGGCCGGAATCAACATCGAACTGCCCATTTTCACCGGCGGGATGCTCGACGCCCGTTATCACGCAGCCTTGGACAAGGCAAACGCCGGCGAGAAATCGCTCGAGGGGCTCATGGACGAGGTCGTCCGCGATGTGCGCATCACCTGGCTCGATGCCTCGACCGCGCTCAAAAAAATCGAGGTAAGCAAGGAATTGCTCGACAGCGCGAACGAGGAAATGCAGCTCGCATCCTC
>DASZPK010000249.1:0-6997 GCA_035550335.1 Chthoniobacteraceae bacterium
CAAGGGGTTAATTTTTCACCATGGCAAAACACGGGCTGCTAAAAAATCTGGATTTCCGCGCATGAACTGGGCGAACCGGCTCACCGTCGCGCGGCTTTTCTTTACGTTCGTTTTCGTGGTGGCGCTCAGCACGGAGTGGCCGTACGGGAAGACGACGGGGCTCGCGCTGTTCCTGCTCGCGAGCATCACGGATTATGCCGACGGGAAAATCGCGCGCCGTTTCAACATGATCACCGATTTCGGGAAATTGATGGACCCGCTCGTGGACAAGATCATGATCGCGGCGGCGTTCATCTGCCTCGTGCCGCTGAAGGCGATCCCGGCGTGGGCGGTGATCATCATCATCAGCCGCGAATTTTTGATCACGGGGCTGCGGATGCTGGCGCTGTCGAAAGGGAAGGTGCTGCCGGCGGAAAAAATGGGGAAGCACAAGACGGCGTGGCAGATGATCACGGCTGTTTATTTTTTGCTGGTGCTCACGGTGCGGGAGTTCCGCCACGAGAGGCCGCTGCCGGAGGGATGGTATTGCAGCAGCCGGGCGAGCTGGCTGGGGGCGGCGCTGATCGTGTGCACGCTGGGATTCACGCTCTACTCCGGGATCGGTTACCTGTGGAAAAACCGGGCGCTGCTGCGCACGGAGTAGACGACTCGCGAATGGAAATTTTTACAGCTAGTGCTCTTCCGCCGGTTTCGGCACGCCTACGGTAATCTCGTCACCGGGAAGCACCAGCGGGTCAATTACCTTCCCGTGCTCGATGTCTAACATATTATAAATCAAGACGACCCGACCACGCTGCAACCGAATCCGATTGCTGGGAAGATCACTCCATCCGCCAGAAGCGTTGATCGCAGTGATCAACGTCAAATCGCCCGTGTAAAGTACCCTCTGCGGCTCTTTCACTCCACCCTTGATAATCACAGTCACGAACTTCACGTCCTTCCCCCGGATTTTTCGGGCGTCCACGACCGGGTGCTTGTAAATCCCCGCCTCTATGTAACGGCTCTCGATGGCCTGCTGGATTTGGCCGGGCTGCATTCCTGCGACCTTCACCTGAATGCTGAAGGGGAGGCTGACCATGCCGTGGTCGTCCACAACATAGCTGCCAAATTGGCTGCTGTCCCCCGATGGAACGCCGGTGACATGCAACTCGAGAACGTCGCCGACTTGGAACGCACCGGAGGTCTGTGCGCGCAACGCGCAGGGAAGAAAGGCCACTGCCAACGCCAGAATCGAGAGTGGCCGGAGGTTCTTCATGACGACCCCGGCAGCGCTTGGATCAAAAGCTTTGGTGAACGGTGATCTGGTCACCCGGCAAAACGGGCGGATCGGTGATCTTGCCGTGCTCGATATCGAGACAGTTGTATTTCTTGACGTCGTTGCCGCGCTTCAAATCGACGTTCTTTTTGTTGGCGAAGTCGGAAAACCCGCCGCAGGCGTTGATCGAGTTCATCAAGGTCAAATCGGCGGTATAAATGACGCGCTGGGGCGTTTTCACTTCGCCCATGACGTTCACGAAACGCGCGACAGCGTTCTGGGTGATGTTCACGGTGGGGTGGGTGTAGATTCCCTCCTGGATGTAGCGGCTCTGAATGGCCTGCTGGATCTGGGTCGGCACCATTCCCTCGACCTTGATCGCGACGTTGAAGGGAAGGTTGATCATGCCGCTGTCGTCCACCACGTAAGACCCGAACTGGCTGCTGTCCTCCGGCGGGATGCCGGTGACGTGCAGGTCGAGGGTGTCGCCCTTGCGGACTGGCGCGGCGGATTGGGCGCGCAGGGCGCAGGGGGCAAGCAGGACAAGCAGGAGCGCGACGAACCGGATGGTCTTCATACAGTGTTTAACTATTGTTGAGTGTTGTAAACCGAATCAAATGTCCGCCTTCGACCGGGACTCGTCGGTCGCGGGGATCGGCGAGTAGTAATCGTAGTAGCTGGTGTAGTAGTAGTAGTTCTGGTCGTCGCGCGTGTCGACGCGGTTGAGGACGACTCCGGTGAGGTTGCCGCCGACGTTGAGGACGGCCTGCTTGACGCGGAGGAGCGAGGCGCGCGGGAAGCGGCGGTGCTGGACGACCATGACGGTCATTTCCGCGACGCTGGAAAGCACGGCGCCATCGCTCAAGCCGAGGATGGGGGGCGAGTCGAACAGCACCAGGTCAAACTGGGTTTTCGCGCGGGCGATGAGCTCGACGACGCGGTGGGAGTTGAGCACCGCGACGGGGTCCTTGGTGAGGGTGCCGCTGGGGATGAGCCAGAGGTTCTCGACGGAGGTCTGGAAAATCACGTCGTCGAATTCCTTTTCGCCATTCACGTAATCGACGAGGCCCACGGTGCCATCCATGTCGAAAAACTTGTGCTGCGAGGGGCGGCGCAAGTCGGCGTCGACGATGAGGACGTTGCTGCCGGCGTTCGCGCAAATGACCGCGAGGTTGCAAAGCGTGGTGGATTTGCCTTCGCCGGGGCCGCCGCTGATGATGGTGAGCGTGTTGGCGTCGGGCGAGGGTTTGTGGAAGTCGATATTCGTGCGCAGGGTGCGGTAGGTTTCCGCGTCGGGCGAGCGCCCGCCTTCGATTTTATGGAGCAGGCCGCCGATCTTCGGCACGACCGCGAGGACGGAGACGCCGATGAATTTTTCGACGTCGGCCAGGGTCTTCACGCTCGTGTCGAGGTACTCGAGGAAGAACGCAAGGCCCACGCCCATGCCGAGGCCCACGATGAACGCGATGACGAGGTACATGGTGACGTTGGGCGAGGAGGCGCCACGCGGGGGTTCGGCCCTGTCCCAAATCTTGGCGGGATCCATCCCGATTGTCATTTGCATGACGTCCTCCGTATAGTGCTGGTCCGCCGCGTCGAGAAGACTTTTTTGCCGGAGGTAATTCTCCTTGGCAGCCATGTAGGCGGCGCTGAATTTGGTGGCAGTCTGCATGGCCACCTGGTCCTTGTCGTAAACGTCCTGCGCAGCCTTCGCCAGATTTTGGGCGATTTCAAGCCGTGTCTGGAGTATCGCTTTGAACGAGCTGATGCCGTCGTCGATCTGCTTTTTCCAGACCACCATCTCGGCATCGAGCGCCTTGATGGAAGGATGCTTGGGCCCACAGCCCTGCTCGGTGAGCCGGGCCCGTTCGGAAGCGGCGCCCTTGTATTTGTTGAGAGCTTCCGGCAGCGTGGCATCCACGGGGATACCGAGCACTGTGACCGCGGAGAGCAATTCATCCGGCGACATGACATCAATCCTCGCAAATTGGGTCTGCAGTTCCTGGACCTTTTGGTTGGCTTCGTTCAATTTTCCCTCATCGACAAGCAGCTTGCGGTGCGTCTCAGAATCGTCGTTGCCGAGGGTCTCGGGATTGGGGTCAACGATGCCGTCCTTCACACGCATATCTTCGAGTTGCTTGGCGGCCAGATCGACATCCACACGCTGCTTATCCACCTCGTCCTTCAATTCGGAGAGAGCGTTGGCGATGCTGCTGTGGAGGTCTTCCCGGCGCCTTTTCTGGTAGATGACCGCGATGGTGTTTGCGATATCGGCGGCCTCCTGCCGGTCGGTGCTTGTGACGGGAATGACGATGATGTCGGTGCCGCGCTTCTGGTTGATGTTGCGCATCATGCCGACGAGCTGCTCATAGGCATCCTGCTGGGTAAGTTTGTTCGGCAGGCCTGCGGACCATTTGTCCACCAGCCCGAGTTCCTTGATGACGGGATAAAGGATGCCTGTGCTTTGGAGGATGACCAATTGGTCGGCGACGAAATGGGGATCAACGCCGGTGTTCGGAGTTTCCGGAATGTTGGCCCCGACATTGATCGGTTTCATGTCGGACCTGACCTCGATGCTCACCGCCGCCGTGTATTTGCGCGGCAAAAAATAAGTGGTCACGTAAGCAGTGACCACCACGAGCAGGAAGGTAAGAGTGATGATGCCCCAGCGGTTTTTGATGACGCGCCAGTAGTCGAGAAAATGGAGTTGTACTTCCCCTTGGTCAGCCATAATTTGAAGGATTGTTTGGGTGGATGATTATCGTTCGCTGATAATAATAATCGCGGATTTGAAAAGCGCAAGTGGCGCAAATTTTGCCCTCTCCCGGGGCAAACTAGAATGAATAATTGGCTCCGAAGCTGACCACGTTCTGGTTGTAACGCTGGGAAGCGACACTCGAAAGAAGTGCGACGTGCTGGTAGTTCGCCTGGATGTTCAGCTTTGGTGTGATCGGGTAGCGGAGGCCCAGGTTCACATTTAATGTATCATCCGTGTACCCGGCGACCGAGGGGGTGCTTGAGTAATCGTCGTGCTCGTAGAAGAAACCGAGGGTGGCGATCAGCTTGGGCGTGATGGCCTGCGTGTCCGTGATGCCGATTCGCAATGCCTTGTTGGACTGGGCAACGGCGAGGTTGGAGTACTGGAAACCGTAGTTCAGATACCCCTGAATGGCGGAATACCTCTGGTACTGATAGTTGGCGGTGAGTTCCGCATAAGGCGAGGTGGAAGTGCCGCCGACCTTCTGGTTTTGGATTGCACCGCCCGCCCGGAGCGACATCGTGAATCTCGGCGAGAACGTATGATCGAAGCCAACGAGACCGTAGTTCGTCGTGACGTTCAGCGCGTTTTCATACAGATAATTCACCAAGCCGAAGCGATATTCAGCCACGGCCGTGGTGGTGGGAGTGAGCAAATAGCGGAACTGGTTGCCGAAAGTTTGCTGAATGTAGTCGTTGGTGATCTTCGCCGATTGTTCCTCGTAAAAAATCCCGGTCATCTGGTAGCTGGTCACGGTCGAGAAGCGCCGCGTCCATTGATAGGCGGCGCTCAAGGATTGGGAGGTGTAGTAGTATTGGCCGTTGACGCGGTTTTGCTCGACCTGAAGGTCGAACTGGGGCTGTACTTGGTATGTGTTATAACTGTTAAACGTGATCGTAAGGCGGTCATTCACCTTGTGGACGATGTCCAGGGAAAGATGGGCCAGCTTATCGCTCTTGTCGCCGGGCCGGCTGTAGTAATAGGTCAAGCCGGCGCCCACACCGAGCGTAAACACCGTGCGGCTGTTGCCCAAGTCCGCAAACACATCCGCCTGGGCAGTGTTGTACCAGCTTTTGGTCGCCAGGGAATCGGTCGTGGTGAAGACGTTGTCGTCGTAGCCTTCCAGAATGCTGAGGCTAACCCTGAATTTCGGGAGGGGCACGGTTGAGATCGTGCTTCCGCCGTTCTCCCCATCGGCGGTTCCTGCGTATGCCGACGGTGAGGCCGCGCAGATGAGTCCGGTGGCAGCCGCGATGAGTGCGATCTTTCCTGAGAACTTTTTCATGGAGGGAGAATGTTTTTTTATTAGACGAAAAGGGGGGCGACTCTCCCCTTTTGCGCACGGGAGGGTCGCCCAATTGCATCCGGTTTTACCATAATTCCGGTCTCAAGCAATAAGTTTTTGTAAAAAGTCGAGCCCCCGTCTCCCTGTGCGATGTGTTTACAATTCATATTCTTGAACCGGTGCTCCGGGCTCATTGTCCCGGCCCCGGGGAGTCGGATTGTTTGAGGATTTCGGTGTGGGTGAACTCGTACTGCTGCACGTCCTCGGAATTGGGGTCCCAGTCGAGGGCTTGCTGAAAGTATTTTCCAGCTTCGTCGTGCTCGCCGATGGTGTCGAGCGTCCAGCCTTCGATGACGAGGAGGTTTTCGTCCTCCGGAAAAAGGGCGATTCCTTTTTTGAATTGGTCGGAGGCGGCTTCGTAATACGGGCGCGCCATCGCCGGGATCGGGAAGAGGTCACCCATGTGCCGCTGCGCTTCGCCACCGTAGTAATAGAGGTAGGGGTTGCCCTTGTCCCAGCGGAGGCCGTCCCTTGCGGCCGCGGTGGAATCGAGAAACTGCCCGTCGCGCAAGGCCACGCGGGCTTTTTCGGCGTACCATTCGCCGGGGAGCCTGGCGAGTGCGAGCACGAGGAGGAACAGGCCGAGGGCGGGCAGGAGGAATTGGAATGCGCGGGAGGTTTTCGCGGTGGCTTTCGTTTCATGCGAAGTCTCCAGCCCGGGGTTGGCGAGGATGCCGAAAACAAACGCCATGAGCAGGGCATTGGCCGGGATGTGGAGGTTGAAATCGAAAATGGAATGGACGAGGTACGCGGCCACGGCGCAGAGGCAGCCGATATTCAGCGCGAGGGAACTGCTGCGCCAGTCGGCGGAAAATTGCAGCCGTTTGCAAAGCAGCCAGAAAAATGTGTGCATGCCGTTCCACAAATGAAGGACGAGGAACACGAGGAAGCCGGCCACCCCGAGAACGCCATATTCCGCGAGGAGATCGAGGTAATCGTTGTGGACGCGGATCGGGTCCTCGCGCAAACCGGGCTCGCGGAATTTGCGCCCGTAATACAAATAGGTCCCGCTGCCGGTGCCCGCGACGGGCTGGAGCGCGGTCTGCTCCAGGGCCGCGTGCCACATGCCGAGGCGCATGTTTTTTTCGTCGATGATGTTCCCGGCGCGGTTTTTCACCGAGGTGCTCGACATGATGAAGAATGAGAGCGCGCCCCCGAGCAAGAGCACCACGGCCCCGCCGATGAGCACCACGCGGACCATGCGCTCCGGGTAGGCGACCTTGATGGCCGTGAGCCCCAGCGCGCAAAAAACCACGAGGCAAAACAGGGTGCTCAAGTAGCCGCCGCGGCTGCCCGATATGAGCACCCCGAGAAAAGCGGGCACGGTGGCCCAGATCGCCAGGATCTTCGTCACAGGTTTCCACGTGCTCCAGAAGACAAGGCTCAAACCGATGATTCCCACCACTTCGAGGTAGCCGGCGAAATGGTTCGGCGAAATGTACTGCCCGCTCGCACGGTTGCCACTGGGGAAACGGTGGATGCCGAGGAATATTTTGAAAATATAGTTGGGATTGGAGGCATCCCCTTCCTCGTAGCCGAAAAGCATGTAATCCGGGTGCTTGGCGAACTGGAACAGCCCCACGATCACCTGCCCCAGTGCGATGGCCAGCAGCACCCCCGCCAGATACATGCGATACTT
>DASZPK010000250.1:0-5457 GCA_035550335.1 Chthoniobacteraceae bacterium
TGGTGAAGATGGAAGTCACGGGCGCGCCGAAGGCCTTTGATATCGCGTCAAGCACCGATGGCAGCGTGAAGATTGGCGATGCGATCACTGTCCTCGGCAATCCCGAGGGCGCCGGTGTCGTGAAGCCGGTGGAGGGGAAGATCCTCGGCATCGGGCCTGACCTGATCGAGGTGGACGCGCAATTCGTCCCGGGCAATAGCGGGAGCCCGATCATTCACCAGGCCACCGGCAAGGTGCTCGGAGTGGCGACCTACACCGTCGAGCGCAAGGTCAACAACGGCGGCGGCGGTGTGCAGACCGAAGTCCGCCGCTTCGGCTACCGGCTTGATGGCGTGAAGCAATGGGAGCAGATCAATTGGAAGGCGTTTTACGCCCAGTCGGCGCAACTGACGGCGATTGAAACGCTCAGCGAGGATTTTGCGAAGATGATGCACGACACGGGCTCCAACGGGTTGAACCTCGACCCGGCGAGTTATTCCAGCCCTGCGTTGCAGCGCTCCATCCGCTCATTTGTCCAGGCGGTGAAGGAAAGGGGCAGCAACATGAGCGTGGCCGACCAGAAGAATCTTGTGGAGAGTTTCATTTCGGACCTGCGCAGTGTGAGCCATGGGGACATTATCGCATTCAACCAGGGGGCCGCTTACGATTACTTCAAGCGCGAGGTCGCGGATGAGTCGAGTTTCCGCGACGATATTTACGCCGGGCTCACACGCGCATTGGAAAGTGTCCGTTGAGCGGCGCATTTGGTTTGAAGATTTTCGGGCTTCCTCCGTCGATGAATAGATGAAAAAGCTTGCCGTTTTTGTCGTGATCCTTCTGTTCGTTTACTGCGCCGCCTATGGCGTGGCCCGCTGGCGAAAATGCATCGTGATGAACCGTTATGAAGTGAAGGAGCAGCACCTCCTCGTGCGCCATACCGCACCCGGGGTCGATGTCCGCAAGGATTGGAAGGGCGATTTCAAGAACAAGCTAAACCCGGTCCTCTATATCATTTTCCGTCCGCTGGAGTTGATCGAGGATCGTTTGCGCGGCGGCAGCTCACGCAACTCACCGCTCCCAGTGCAGCATCAGTCCTGACCCATCGGGTCTATTCTAGCCCGGCGAGGGCGCAACCTTGTGCTGGCTCACGGCGTTGCCATCATCGCGCTTCAGCCGGCGGAAGATCAGCGTGGAAAGGATGGTCATCGCCCCGAGCACCAGGAACGCGTGATGGATGCCATGGATCATTTGCGGGGCGTCGGAGTGGAAGCGGTCGGGGATGAAAAACGCGGTCACAAGCGAGGCGGTTGCGATGCCGAAGCTGATCGACATTTGCTGCACCGTGCTCACGATGGTGCTCGCGCTGCTCGCTTCGCGGTCGGCCACGTCGGCGTAGGCGAGCGTGTTCATGCTGGTGTATTGGAGCGACGCGAAAAACCCGTAGCAAAAGACCTCGATCACCACGAGCCACACGGGCGTGTTGCGGCCGATGGTCGAGAAAAGCATGAGCATCAGGCCGAGGATGATCGTGTTGGAAACGAGCACGAAGCGGTAGCCAACGCGGTTGAGGATGATCCGCATCGTGATTTTCAAGCTCATGGCGGCAATGGCCTGCGGCATCATCATCATGCCCGATTGGATCGGCGTGAAGCCGAGCCCCACCTGGTAGAGCAGGGGAAAAAGAAACGGGATGCCGCCGATTCCCAGTCGAGTGAAAAAACTCCCGCTCACCGCGGCGCGGAACGTCCGCACGCCGAACAGCGACACGCGCAGCAGTGGAAATGCCGTGCGCGCCGCATGGAAGGCGTAAGCGCCGAGCAGGACGAAGGAGGCGGAGAGCAATTCAAGGATTTGCGGGGTGGTCAGCGTGTGTTCGCCGAAGACCTCGAGCACGTAGGAGAGCAGAGCGACGCCCGCGCCGAACAGGAAGAAGCCCGGGATGTCGAGCGGCTTGGTGTCCTCCTCGCGGTAATCCGGGAGGAAATGATAAACCAGCAACAAACCGAGCAGCCCGATGGGGATGTTCACGAAGAAAATCACGCGCCAATGGAAATAGCCGACGATGAGCCCGCCGGTCACCGGGCCGAGCATCGGGCCGACAAGGCCGGGGATGGCCACGAAACTCATGGCGCGGATCAACTCCGATTTCGCAAAGGTTCGCACCATGGTGAGGCGGCCGACGGGGACCATCATCGCCCCCCCAGCGCCTTGGAGAATGCGGCAGGCGACGAGGAGATGGATGTTATTGCAAATCCCGCAAAGGAACGAGCCGAGGGTGAAAATTCCGATGGCGGTCGAGAACACGCGGCGCGTGCCGAACCGGTCGGCCATCCACCCGCTCACCGGGATGAAAACAGCGAGGCTCAGCGTGTAGCAGGCGAGCACCGCCTTCATGCTCAGCGGCACAACATTCAGCGCGTGCGCGATGGTCGGCACGGCGGTGTTGAGGATCGTGGTGTCGAGCGCCTCCATGAAAAACGCCACCGCCACGAGCCACGGCACCACCCATTTGCCAGCCTTCGTGCGGAAGAGGTTGGGCTTTGGGCTGGCGGAGGTCTGTGTAGGAGGAGAGTCGCTCATGCCGGCAAACAGGGAACGTCTCAGGGCGTGCCCTTGGATGCGCGGTTTCGCGCGGCTTCCAGTTCGTGGAGGTGTTTTTCCGCCCACTTGCAGATGGCTTCCAGCGGCTCGATGAGCGTCCTGCCGAGGGGAGAGAGACGGTATTCGACCTTGGGGGGAACCACGGGGTAAATCTTGCGCTCGACGAGGCCGTCGTTTTCCAGGCTGCGGAGGGTTTGCGTGAGCATTTTCTGCGAGACGCCGGAGATCTGGCGGCGGAGTTCGTTGTGGCGTTTGGTGCCGGAGGAGAGGACGTGGATGATGAGCGCCGTCCATTTGTCCGCGATGCGGTCCAGCACGAGGCGGGAACCGCAGCCGGGGTTCATCACGCACGGTTTGGCGGGGCCGGAGGCTGTCTTTTTCATGGCAGGTAAAATATAGGAACTAAAAGGTGCGTATAGCACTAAATAGTGGGTAATTGACGACAAGGGAATTTAGCGCGAATATGACCCCGTTGAAAGGAAAAACATGAAGATACCCAAGGCATACCAGGGACTCCGTCCCTCCGACATACGACCCGTGCTCAACAACCGGTTGGATGCTTTGCAGCATTCGCTAGCCGGGGAGCCCGTGATCGACGATTTTTTGCATGACGCCTATTCCAATGCAGTGATGTCCGCCGTGGAGAAGGCCGGCCCCTCGGTGGTGAACATCGAGGTCCGCCAGCAGGTGAACGATGGCCGCCGCGCCGGCGAAGTGGGCGGCAGCGGCTCCGGCTTCATCCTCACGCGCGACGGCTTTATTCTTACGAACAGCCACGTCGTCCACGGCGCGGCCAAAATCCATGTCACGCTCATCGACGGCCGGGAATATCCCGCGCTGCTCATCGGCGACGACCCGGATTCCGACCTCGCGGTGATCCGCATCGACGCGCCCGACCTCATCCAGGCCGAGCTCGGCGATTCCTCCGCGATCAAGGTGGGCCAGCTCGCCATCGCCATCGGCAACCCGTACGGGTTCCAGGCAACCGTGACGGCCGGCGTCGTGAGCGCACTCGGGCGTTCGCTCCGCGCGCAATCGGGCCGGCTCATCGACAACGTGATCCAGACCGATGCCGCGCTGAACCCCGGCAACTCCGGCGGCCCGCTCGTGAATTCGCGCGGCCAGGTGATCGGCGTGAACACCGCCATGATCCGCCCCGCGCAAGGCATCTGCTTTGCCACGGCGATCGACACCGCGAAATTCGTGGCCGGCTGGCTGATCAAGGAGGGGAAATTCCGCCGCGCCTACATCGGCGTGAGCGGGCAGGATGTGCCCATCCACCGCCGCGTGGTGCGGTTTTACAAACTGCCGGTCGAGTCCGGTGTGCTGGTGGTTTCGCTGGAGCCGAAAAGCCCTGCAGAAACCGCGGGCCTCGCCGTGGGCGACGTGATCGTCGCCTTCAACGATGAACCGGTGAACAGCATTGCCGCGCTGCATAAGCTTTTGCTCGGCAAGGAAATTGGAGTAAGCTCACGCATCACGGTGGTCCGCCACACGGAAAAACTCACATTGCAAATCACGCCGGAGGAAACCCGCCCGCAATCGAGCGAACTCGCCGTGCGCTAAATTTAGAACCAAAGAAAAGAGGATACGAACATGAACAATTCCGAACCCATCCACATCAACGCAGACAGCTTCGAAGCCGCCGTCACCAAATCGCCGGTGCCCGTGATCGTCGATTTCTGGGCTCCGCGGTGCCCTCCCTGCCGCATGATCGCGCCGCTGCTCGACGAGATCGCGCGTGAAAAGGCGGGCGCGGTACGCATCGCCAAGGTGAACACCGACGACGAGCCGGAGCTCGCCGTGCGCTTCGGCATTCGCAACATTCCCACGTTGCTGATGTTTAACAACGGCCAGGTCAAGGACACGATTGTCGGGCTTGTCGCCAAGCGTGAAATCGTCTCGAAAATCGACGCGGTTGCCGCCGGCGCGTAAAGCGGTCCACACACGGACATTCGAAAGGAGCGAACCATGAGCACAAAAAAAATCGCATTGATCACCGGCGCCAACAAAGGCATCGGCCTTGAAACCGCGCGGCAGCTTGCCGCGGGCCATGGAGTGCTGGTCCTTGTCGGCGCGCGGGATGCCGCCAAGGGGGCGGAGGCCGCCGCGACGCTCAAGAGGGAAGGTCTCGATGCCGAACCGCTGGTCATCGACGTGACCGACGCGCAGAGCATCGCGGCCGCTGCGAAGACGGTCACGGGCAAGTATGGCCGCCTCGACATCCTGATAAACAACGCCGGCGTCATGCTCGACGACAACACCAAAAAGCCGAGCGAACAGTCGCTCGAGACATGGCGCAAGACCTTTGAGACGAACCTCTTCGGATTGATCGCTGTCACACAAGCGTTTTTGCCGCTGTTGAAGAAAAGCGACGCCGGCAGGATCGTGAATCTTTCCAGCATCCTCGGCTCGATCGAATTGCACGCGGAGCCGGGATCGCCGGTGTACAACAACAAGGTCCCGGCCTACAACGTCTCGAAATCCGCCGTGAACGCATGGACGGTGCAACTCGCCTACGAGTTGAAGGACACGAAAATCAAGGTGAACGCGGTGCATCCCGGGTGGGTGAAGACCGACATGGGCGGCGAGGAAGCCCCCATGGAAATCGTCGATGGCGCGAAAACAAGCGTTGAACTCGCCACCATCGGGGCCGATGGGCCCAACGGCTCCTATTCCCACATGGGCGAGGCGCTCCCATGGTGAGATGATTGAACGGCGGGCACGGTTCCTGCGTCTAAAAGAAAAATGGTTATGCTACGAATCCTGATATCAGCTTTGTTTGCGCTGGTTTCGTGCGGCTATCTCTCCGCCGTGCTGATGGTGTTGCTCAAGCACGACGAGAAAGCAGCCGTGAGAATCCGGCACCGCCGCCGG